>CAZWNO010000060.1:3963-24358 GCA_964635845.1 uncultured Chromatiales bacterium | reverse complement strand
CGTCGAAGGCGTAGCGTTCCACCTTTCCCTTCTTGAGTTTGTAGAGCGGGGGCTGGGCGATGTACACGTGGCCGTTCTCGATCAGGGTTTTCATGTATCGGAAAAAGAACGTGAGCAGCAGCGTCCGTATGTGACTGCCGTCGACGTCCGCATCGGTCATGATAATGATTTTTCCATACCGCAAACTAGTCAGATCGATGTCCTCATCCTGTCCGATTCCGGCTCCGAGGGCCGACACCATCGCGTTGATTTCCATGTTCTCCAGCACCTTGTGCAGACGCGCCTTCTCCACGTTGAGAATTTTTCCCTTCAGGGGAAGGATGGCCTGGAAGCGCCGGTCGCGCCCCTGCTTGGCGGAGCCGCCTGCCGAGTCGCCCTCGACGAGATAGACCTCGCAGTGCTCCGGATCCGTGATGGAGCAGTCTGCAAGCTTGCCGGGCAGACTCGAGGACTCGAGCGCGTTCTTGCGCCGCGTCAGGTCGCGGGCGCGCCGCGCCGCCTCGCGCGCTTCCGCCGCGCGCAGCGCCTTCTCGATGATGCGCTTGGCGACGGCGGGATTCTGCTCGAGGTACAGTGACAGCTGTTCGCCGACGATGGTTTCGACGATGCCCTTGGTTTCGCTGTTGCCGAGCTTGGTTTTCGTCTGTCCCTCGAACTGCGGCTCGGCGACCTTGACGCTCAGCACGGCGGTAAGCCCCTCGCGGAAATCATCGCCGCCGATGACCGTCTTTCCTTCCTTGGCAAGTCCGTTCCTGTACGCGTAGTTGTTGAGCGCACGCGTGAGGGCGGATTTGAAGCCGATCAGGTGCGTGCCGCCTTCGTGCGTGTTGATGTTGTTGACGTAGGCGAAGATATTCTCGGAATAAGAGTCGTTGTACTGGAACGCCAGTTCCACCGGCGTGCCCTCGCGTTCGCCCTCGATGTAGATAGGCTTCTTGATCAGCGATTCGCGCGCCGCGTCGATGTACTCGACGAAGTCCCGGAGCCCGCCCTTGAAATGAAAGATTTCCTCTTCCTGATTCCTCTCATCGCGGAGCGTGATCCTGATGCTCCTGTTGAGATAGGCCAGCTCGCGCAGACGTTCCTCGAGCACTTCGAAGCGGAATTCGATGACCTTGAAAATCTCCTGGTCGGGGAAGAAGGTCGTCCGTGTCCCGGTTTTCTTCGTCTTCCCGATCAGCTTGATTCCGTGCTCGGGCATACCGCGCCGGTATCGCTGCATGTACTGCTGTCCGTCGCGCGAGACGACGACCTCGCACCATTCCGACAGGGCGTTGACCACCGAGACGCCCACGCCGTGAAGACCGCCGGAGACCTGATAGGTCTGCTTGTCGAATTTGCCGCCCGCATGGAGGGTGCACATCACGACTTCCAGCGTACTCACCTTCTTGACCGGATGCGGGCCGGTGGGAATTCCGCGCCCGTTGTCTTCGACCGTTACCGATCCGTCCTGGTTGATCGAGACGGAGATCGCATCACAGAATCCGGCGAGCGCCTCGTCTATGGAGTTGTCGACGACCTCGTTGACGAGGTGATGAAGGCCCCGGACGCTGAGGTCCCCGATGTACATCGCGGGCCGCTTGCGGACGGCCTCGAGTCCTTCCAGCACCTTGATGCTGGTTTCCGAATACTCACGTGCCTGAACTTCCTTCTCTTTTGTCATTGTGGTCTATGCTGCCATGTGTGATTGAAATTACTTTCCTATGCAGAACCGCGCGAAGATGCCGTTGAGCACGTCGTCCGAGGTCACTTCGCCGATCATCTCGCCGAGAGCATCGATGGACTCGCGCACATCGAGCGCCACGAATTCTTCGGTCATCCCCTCCTTCAGCGCTTCCGCCGCGCGCTTCAGCGCTGCATGGCTCCTGCGCAGGCAATCCGCGTGGCGCGCGTTGGTGACCAGCACTTCGCCCTGTTCCGTCACTGCACGCATGCGGCGGGCGAGTCCGGTCAGCGCCTCGCGCAGGGCGTCGAGTCCTGATCCGTCGATCGCGGAGACGGGGAGTCCCGTCTGGCTCAGCGCAGCGCGCGTCGACCCATCGACGAGATCGCACTTCGTGAACACGTTCAGCGTCTCGTGCTCATCACATTCGGGTCCCGCGAGTGCGCGCAGTGCTTCGATCTCTTCGGTTCCTCCCGTGGCTTCGCCGAGCAGGCAGACGATGTCCGCGTGCCGCGCTATCCGATGCGTGCGGGCGATGCCCTCGCGCTCAACGATATCATCCGTGCTGCGGAGTCCGGCCGTGTCGATGAAGCGGAACAGTTCGCCGCGCAGCAGCATCGGCTCTTCGATGAAATCACGCGTCGTGCCGGGAACGTCGGTGACGATGGCCCGGTCCGTGCCGAGAAGCACATTGAGCAGGCTCGACTTCCCGACGTTGGGTTTGCCCAGCAGGGCGACGCGGACGCCCTCGCGCACGAGCCGGCCGCTGCCGAAGGAATCGAGCGCGCGCGCGACCTGCCGCGACGCGTCGTCGATCACGCCGTGCAATTCCTCGACGGACATGAACGCCACGTCCTCTTCCACGAAGTCGAGGCTCAGCTCGAGCATCGACGCTGCGTGCAGCAGCTTTCCGCGGATTTCCCGCACGAATCCCGAGAGGACGCCCTCGAGCTGCAGCAGCGACGCGCGATGCGCTTCGCGTGTTTGGGCATGGATCATATCGGCAACCGCTTCGGCCTGCACGAGATCCAGCCGTCCGTTGAGAAACGCGCGCCGGGTGAATTCCCCCGGTTCGGCGTGACGCGCACCCGAGACGAGCAGGCATCGCAGTACGCTTTGCGTCACCATTGCGCCTCCGTGACAGCTGAGTTCAACGCTGTCCTCCCCCGTGTACGAGCCCGGTGCGCGGAACACCGCCGCGAGCACCTCGTCCACGACACGTCCGCTCTCGTCGTGCAGCTTGCCATAGTGGACGGTGTGCGTGTGCACGGTTCGAAGATCGGCTCCGCGGAATGCGGTCGCGGCGCAGTCCACCGCCCTGTCGCCCGAGACGCGGATGACGGCGATTCCCGCGGTTCCCGGCGGCGTGGCGATTGCCGCGATGGTATCCATGCCCGCCGTGGCTGGAAGGACGCTGTTGTTCATCTCAGGCGAATATCCTTTACGAGTTCCTCGCCGATTGCGGCATTGATCGTCGCCGCCAGCTCGCGCCGCATCAGGCTCAGTTCCTGCCGCCAGCCCGCGTCCTCGACATGCACCCAGAGCACGCCGTTGTGCAGCCGGCGGGGTGCGGCCTGATGCGCGATCGCCGTGCCGACGATCTGCTCCCAGCGCAGAAAAAGGTCCTGTTCCCTGATACCGCGTTCGAGGCCCTGCTCCGACAGCGCGCTCCGCAGAACCGTCGCCAGGGACCGCGTCTTCCATCCCCTCGTCATGCGACTTCCGCGAGCTTGTACACGCTGCCCCCGTCGATGCGCAGCGTCGTGTGCTGCGCGCCGTTCCGCGGGAAATGGCGCAGCGTCGCCTGGTTGGCGGAGGTGATGAACGTCTGGCCGAGGTGATCGACGAGACGCAGCACGCTGGCGAGCCGCCCGTCGTCGAGTTCGCTGAACACATCGTCGAGCAGCAGGATGGGCGTCTCGTCGAGCTGCGCGTCGAGGTAGTGGTACTCCGCCAGCTTCAGTGCGATCAGCACGGTCTTGTGCTGCCCCTGCGAGGCCTGCGCGCGCAGGTCGAGCCCGTTGAGCAGGATCTCCAGGTCGTCCCGATGCGGGCCGGCGGATGTCGTTCCGCGCCGGAGGTCCGTATCGAAGCGGCGCGCAAGTTCGGCGCGGTAGGCCGTGGCGGCGTCGCCGGCATCGGGATCCACATCGAGCGAGGACACGTAGCGGAGCGCCAGGTTTTCGCGCTGAGGGACCACCGCATCCATCGCCGCGTCGAGGTAGGGGAGAAAATCCTCGACGAACTGCCGTCGCCGCTTGAGGATGCGCACCCCGACCTCGGCGAGCGACGCATCCCAGACCTCGAGCGCGTCGCGCGTATCCGATGGCCGCACGTCGTGATCCATCAGCAGCGCATTGCGCTGACGCAGCGCGCGGCGATAGGCGATCAGGTCGATCAGGTCCGCATGATGCAGCTGGGAGATGATGAAATCGATGAACGAGCGCCGCTCGCCCGGCCCCCCCGAGGTGATGGGCCGATGCTGCGGTGAAAGCGCGACCAGGGGGAAGACGCCGATCAGGTCGGCCGCGGCGGACAGGACGGCATTGTCCATCTCGATCTGTCGCCGGCCCGATTCCGCATCGTACGAGAGGGAGACGCTGCGGCGCGAACGCGTCGAACTCGTGAACCAGCCGTCGACCCGGTATTGCGCCGCATCACGACCGAGGAGGTTCCGGTCCTGGCGCGTCACGAAGCTCCGCGACATGCAGAGCAGCGAGATCGCTTCCAGGACGGTCGTCTTTCCCGCGCCGTTTTCTCCGAGAAGCAAAAGAGTTCCTTCGGGACAGTCGATTTCAGTATGCCCGTGATTGCGGAGGTTTGCGATGCGGAGACGGTTCAGGAACATGATTACGCGTTGAGTCGGAGCGGCATGACCAGCATGAGGATCTCCTGATCCTCCTCCTGATCCTTCGGTTGAATGAGGCCCGCGCGCGTGGGCGCGCTGAAAAAGAAATTCACTTCACTGCTGTCGAGGTGCTGCAGCGCCTCGGTGATGTAGCGCGCGTTGAAACCGATTTCCAGATCCTCATCCGCGGAGAACGTGGACGGCACCACTTCACGCGCTTCGCCGCCGATGTCCATGTCCTCCGCCGACACGCGCACTTCCTCCTTGCCGATCGAGAGGCGGATCTGATTGGTGATGGCGTTGGAAAAAATCGAGCAGCGCTGCACCGCCGCGATCAGCGCCCCGCGGCTGACGGTGAGCTGCTTGTCGTTCTCGAGCGGGATGACGCTCTCGTAATTCGGATAGCGTTCGTCGATGATTCGACTGGTCAGCATCATCTCGTTGAATGTGAAACGCACATGCGAACGGCCGAACTGCACCGAGACCTGTCCGTCACCCAGCGCCTTCGCCACGATGTGCAGCGCCTTGGCGGGAATGATGACGTCCCTGTTGCCTTCCGTGTTGGCCTCCGCGAGAGCCCCACTGTGCTTGACGCGCACGAGGCGATGTCCGTCGGTCGCCACGGCGTGAAACTCCTCGCCCTTCCACTGGAACAGCACGCCCATCATGGACGGCCGCAGGTCATCGCTGCTGACCGCATAGACCGTCCGGGCAATGATTCCCTTGAGCAGATCGGTCTCGAGCTGCAGCGTGAACTCCTCCTGTATCCCCTCGCTCTCCGGGAAATTCCCCGCGCTTTCTCCCGCCATCTTGTATTCACCCTGGTCGGTCTTGATGGTCAGGCGGTTGGAACTCTCATCGGCGGCAAAGGAGAGATCCACGCTCGGGAGGGCGCGAAGTGTCTCGTTGAATCGTTTCGCAGGCACGGCAACCTTTCCATCCCGTTCGCCGCTGACGGGCACGACGACGGTCATCGAGATCTCGAGATCGCTCGCCGTCATGCGCAGGTCGTTTCCGGTCAGTTCGAACAGCACGTTCTCGAGAATGGGCAACGTCGATTTCGCGGGAACCACGCTGATGATTTTCGAAAGCGCCTTGTGCAGATCGCTGCTCACTGCGGTAAATTTCATGAAGTCCTCCGGTGGAAATCTATTGTTGGAGTACGGAACATATCGCGCTTGCGGCACCCGCGAGGCTCTGCAGCCGTGCACGGCATGCGGTGACGGAAATCCCGTTCGTGCGGCGTAGTCATAACTATGAAATATACACAAAAACGGGGCGAGAAACCACCCCGTTCGGCAACCGGAAATGCTTTGTTTTCAGCAAGTTACGGAATCGATCCCGCGGCGCCTCCCGCGCGGGGCTCAGACCACGTATTCCTTGGTGATGTCTCGGTTCTTGCGGCGCGAAATCATCCGGAATTCGTCGACGGCCAACGTGTGATCCTGGTCGACGCGGATGCGCACGAAGAATTTAAGCATCATGCGTCCGATATGCGAGATCGTTCCTTCCGTCAGGAAGGCCGCCATCGTCGGATGCACGACCAGCGCGAGGCGGAGTTCCTTGCTGCTCGCGCGGAAGCGCCGCAGCCAGCGCTCGATCTGCGTGAGCATCGACGACTTCGAGAGCACGCGCCCCGTGCCCTGGCAGGTGGGACAGGTCTCGCTCACGGACATCTGCACGCTCTCGCGGACGCGCTGCCGCGTGATCTGCATCAGGCCGAAATCCGAGAGCGGGAGGATGGTGAATTTCGCGCGGTCGCGGCGCATCTCCCGGCGTATCTCCTCGATCACCTTCCGCTTGTTCTCTTCGTAATCCATGTCGATGAAATCGATGACGATGATACCGCCCAGATCCCGCAGCCTGATCTGCCGGGCGATTTCGCGCGCCGCCTCGACGTTCGTGCGCAGCGAGTTCAGCTCCTGTTCCCTCTTCGCCGCATAGCGTCCGCTGTTCACGTCGATGACCTTCATCGCCTCCGTGTGCTCGATGATGAGGTAGCCGCCGCTCTTGAGCCAGACCTTGCGGCTCATGGATTGCTGGATCTGCTTCTCGATTTCGAACGCATCGAATATCGGAGTCCGTTCTCCGTGATACTGCAGCACGTCCACCTTGTCGGGGGCGACAAGATTCAGGTAAGCGCGGATCTCGCGGTACATGCGGCGTGAATCGACGGCGACGCGCGTGACATCCTCGGAAAACAGGTCGCGCATCGTGCTCGACGAAGTGTTCATGTCCTTGTAGAGCAGCGCGGGCGGACTCGACTTGCGCATGTTCCGCTCGATCTCCCGCCAGGTCTGGATCAGGGATTCGAGGTCCGCGCGCAGCACGTCCTCGGGCTTGCCTTCGGCGACCGTGCGGATGATGATGCCGTAGCCCGTCGGAAGAATGCCTCGCACGAGCCGGCGCAGACGCCGCTTCTCCTTGAAGTTCGCGATCTTCCGGGATACGCCGATCTTGTTGTCGAAGGGCATCAGCACGACAAAGCGCCCCGGCAGCGCGACTTCAGTTGTCACGCGCACGCCCTTCGAGCCCACGGGCTCCTTGAATATCTGGACGACGATCTCCTGTCCCCTCGTCAGCTGCACCTGCGACGGCGGACGCCGCCTGCGGCGGGGACGCCCCGCGACTCTGGCGCGGGCGGGTCTGCCCCCCGGTTTCTCCTCCCCTTCCTCGTCGTCATCCTCGTCATCGTCGATCTCATCCTCGTCGCCGGTGATCGCCGCGTATTCGCGGAAGGCGTCGCCGACGTCGGAATAGTGGAGAAACGCATCCTGTTCCAGACCGATGTCGACGAACGAGGCCTGAATGCCCTGCATCACCTTGGCGACGGTGCCGAGATAGATATCTCCGACCATGCGCTCCTTCTCCTCGCTTTCGACGAAGAGTTCGACCAGTTTGCTGTCCTCGACGATCGCGATGCGCTGCGTATTGTCGGAGGCGTTTATGATTATTTCTTTCTGCATGCCTGTTCCATATGCGCGAACCGGCGCGGACGGAATCGCGGACACGGCATCGTGTCCGGCATCCCAGCGCTGATCCGGTTCACTGTGTATTCGTTAAGACAACTCTTTAAAGCTGCGAGAGCAGGGAGAGCCGCACTCCGTCGAAGGGGAGGATCTCCCGGCAGATGCCGCTGGTGCAGACAAGTCCGCCGCGCTCGGTACCGTAACTGACGGTGGCGATGTGGTCATTGCCGAGGCGGTAGGCGAATTCGATCGTGCGCCAGAAATCCTTCCCGGTGGCGTCGGTCTTGTCTGTCGTGTACTCCATGCGCACAGTGGCGGACCACTGTGCGGCGCGCGCGAAGGTCAGCGAAACATACTCGTTGAAGTATTCCGGAGATTCGCGGCTGAAACTATCGTGATAGAACTGCTGCTCGAGACTCACGCCGATGCTGTACGCATCGTCGAGGATGTACTCGACACGGATCGGGATCGTGGTGCTCGACTGCACGTGGGCGAGGTTCCCCTCGTACGGAGCGTCGTGCCGCCGGTTGAAGGCCGCGCGCAGGTACGACTGCCCGTCGAAATACCATTCCACCTCTCCGTACAGCTCCCAGAAGGGACTGAACTTCTCATCGAGTGTCGGCATCATCGACTGTTCCCGCTCGTACGTCACCAGGAAGCCGTTCTTCGTCGTGTAACCGAAATGCCTGCTCGCCATCGCGCCGTTGAGATTGATCGTGATCTCGGGCGTGAGCGAATAGAACACGTCCACCTGCATGCCCACTTCATCGTTGAAATCCACGACATGCGGATTGCGGGAAAGCAGCGTGAAATAATGTTCCTTGTGCACGATCGGCGGATTCTGCATCGGCAGCATGCGCGAGGGACGGTTCGCGTCGCGCTGCTCCTCGGCGACCGCGTCGAAATTGTAGTCCTTGTACTCGACGGTCACACCGAGTCCGAAGTCGGCCGTGTAGGACAGGCTTCCATAGAGCGCGTCGCCTTCGCTGCTTCCCGATGCGAATGTGCCGTCCGCCGTCGGCCGCAGGAAGGTCGTCCGCTTCCAGGCCCGCTGCGCGAAAAGTTCGAAGCCCAGGCCGCGCAGCGACGCCATGATCTCCGGGATGTCGGCACGCACGTGGTCGTTGCCGAAGGCCGTCGGCAGCTCGCCGTCCACGCCCACCATGCTCCCGCCGATGCGGAAGAAATTCAGCGGAGTGACTTCGACATGTCCGCTCTTCACCGAGTAGGTCTCGACGCGCTCGACGTTGAGAAGATCGTTGTAGCGCATCTTCCCCGCCGCGAAAATCGCGTTCACGTAATCATTGCGATAGCTCCCGCGCAGACCGTCGAGACGCGTGTCGTAATTGATGCCGCGGTTCTCGAACAGGTTCATCGCGAGACCCTTGCCGTATAGGGTGTAGAAATCTCCCGCGCGCAGTTCGAGTCCCTTGCGCGAGAATTCCACATAGCGTTTCCGGATGCCGTTGAAATTCGGTCCGAACTCGGGAGGATCGTCGTAGAGATACTCGAAGCCCACGGTGAAATTGTCCCAGAACAGCCGCACGTTCGTCTGGTTTTCGATGTATTCCTTCGCCCGCGATTCCCCGCCGACGATCTGGTCGCCGTTTCCGTAGCGCATGAAGTTGCCGACGGAATACTGGACCTGCGCGAACAGCGGCGCGGCGGCGAGGGACGCGAACGCGAGAGCGAACAGGAGCGATCGTTTCATGATCACTCCAGGATTTTCCGGATGTCGGCCTCGATCTCTTTCTCGTCTCCCGCGATGTATCCTGTTCGCTTGGAAACAAGCTTACCGTCACGGTCGAGAATCAGCGAGTAGGGCATGCTCTGTCCGTTGAGCTTCTTGAACACCTCGCTGTTGGGATCGAGCAGGAAATCGTAGGGCAGCTTCTGCGCCTTGACGTATGCCTTGACCTTCGCGAGACTCCTGGGATTGTCGAGATTGATGGCGAGGTAGTGGAAATTCCTGTCCTTGTATTTCTCGTAGACGGGCACCATGGCCTTCATCTCCTGCTTGCAGGGCTCGCACCACATGGCCCAGAAGCTGATCATCACCGAACCCTTCTCGCCGCTTTCCTTGAGTGAGGCGAGGTATTTCTGGAAGGAGAATTCGTTTCCGTCCACGTCGCGGAGCTGGAAATCGACCTCCGTCAGATCCTGCGCGGCCATGCGGCCGGTGAAGGCCAGAAGAATGGCGGCGAACAACAACACTTTTTTCATACAGACATTCCTTGTCAGACTGATGGAATTCTGGTGGCAATCTTATCGTGGGAGGACGTCGTACATCCGCAGCACGTCGCGCGCTCCATCGATGGATACGTACTGGTAGCCGTGCATGCCGAGGGCCGACGCGGCGTCGGCATACTCCGCGACGTCGTCGAAGTACAGCGTCTCCTCCGCGGATGCGCCCGCCACGCGCAGAGCTTCGCGAAAGATGGCGGGATCGGGCTTGCGGCTCCCCGTCTCATACGAGAACACGGCACCGCGAAACAGGGAAAACAGGTCCGGAAAGCGCTCGCGCGCGAATTCGATGTGCACGGGATTGGTGTTGGAGAGCATCACCAGCGTGAGCCGGTTCTTTAGCCCGGTGAGCAGATCGATCAATTCGCGGTTGGGCCAGAAGATGTCCGCCCACAGGATCCGGAACTCCGCCTCCGTCAGCGAGTGCGAGAGACCGAGCGTCTCCTTCACCTGCGCGAGAAATGCATCGGTGCCGATGCTGCCCGACTCGAACGCTCGCATCAGCGGCCACAGCTGCTGTCCTGCCTCGGCCTCCTTCCTCGCCCCGGGGAAATGCTTCTCGAGGCGCCGGGTGATCAGCGTGTGATCGAAGTGCAGGAGCACGTTGCCGAGATCGCTGATCAGCGCACGGATCATGCGGGATAGCCCTCCGATGCCGCGCGGGAATCGCCGCCCGCGGCTGTCGCGGTGACCTTCCCGGCTCTCATGGCCATGGAAAGGTCCTGCTGAACCGGCTGCGCGGTTATGGATGAGGAAGTTCGGAATTCAGGAAGCAGGGTGTTTGTTCGAAGCATGAACGCGGGCCGTGTAAGGCAATGCAATAAGGTAACATACGGAAGTGCATGTCCTGAAACAACTTCCACGGCTGCCGCCGATGAAGGGCTGTTGATTGTGCCGAGCTGCCGCCGATGGAGGACAATGCAGTCCTTTTATACGGCCTCCGGTCTGCCGCGGTTCCCTGGATCGATGCGGTTTTGCCAGTTCCTGCGGTTCCATGGATCCCTGCAGTTTGGCGGTCCGCTGCGGTTCCGTGGATCGATACGGATTGCCGAGTCGCTGCGATTCGGTGGGTCGCAGCGGTTTTTCGGGTCGCAGCGGTTTTTCGGGTCGCAGCGGTTTTTCGGGTCGCAGCGGTTTTTTAGGTCGAAGCGGTTTGCCAGATCGTAGCGGTTTGCCGGATCGGCGAGCGGATGATCACTTGATCAGCTTCATACGCTGGACGCGCAGCTGGGTGGGAGTGCGCAGCACCGCGACGTACACGCCTGAAGCGAGATGGTCCGCGCTGAAATGCACACGGTACTTCCCGGGCGCGAGATCCTCGTCGACCAACGTCGCGACACGTCGTCCGAGCATGTCGAGCACGAACAGCTCGGTCCACCCCCGTTCGATGATTTCGTAGGTCAGCGTCGTGATGGCGTTGAAAGGATTCGGGTGGTTGGGTTCGAGCGTGATGCTGCCGGTCGCGTCGAACAGCCGCTCCCCTCCCTCCTCGCAGACGGTCAGGTACAGCCGTCCGTCGATGCGCCTGACGATCACCTCGGGCCGATCCCAGGAAAAGTACTCGATCACGAGCGGAGTTTCCGTCGCGGTACCGAGCGTCGCCACGAACGTGAGTTCCGCCAGCGCCTGCGCGGTGGAGTCGAATGTGCCGCTCAAAGGAATCACGCGTTCGCCATTCAGGATCTCTCCCTCCGGTGTATTTCCCACCGGCACGAGCATGCTTTCATTGAATCGAATCCGCGCCTCGAAACGCGTGACACCCATGACGCCGAGATTGCTCTGCTCCGCCAGCGTGAGCGGAATGCGAACCTCATCTCCGGGCTCCGCTTCCAGACGCGGAAGAGCGACCGTCGACGTCGCGACGATTTCCTCCTCGTCGAACATGAACGGCTCCGATATCGCCGTGCAGCCATTTACGTCGCTGATGCGCACGCGGTACCAGACGCCCGGAAGCCCCGGGTAGGTTCGGCCGGTGGCACCGGGAATTTCAGTCAGCGTACCGGAATCCTCCGTGAACCATTGCCACGACGCCGCGGGAGTCGCTTCGAGAAGTGTGTCCGGACGTGTGATCACCGGGGGAGGCGGAAGCGGATGCACGGTTACCGACAGCGGCGCGGCCGTGGCCGCGCAGCCGTCACCGTTCCTCACCGCGACGCCGTACAGGCCGCTGCTGCGCACGACGATCGATTCCGTCGCGGCGCCCGTCGTCCATTCATAGGACGCGAACCGTGTGCTCGTGCGCAGGCGCACGCTGTCGCCTTCACAGAATTCCAGGGGACCGTCGGCGATGATGGCCGGGACGGGCAATGGAAGGAACTCGACGGTGAACGGGGAGGATACGCCTTCGCAACCCTCCGCGGAGCGGACACGCACGGTGAACGTTCCAGTATTGCGCACCACGATGGTGGCGCCCGTCTCTCCTCCGGACCACTCGTACGAGGAATGGACTCCGCGCAGACCCAGCACGACGCTGTCACCTTCGCAGACCGGCATCTGCGTGAGGGCGATGATCTCCGGTTCCGGCAGCGGGTATACGACCACCGAGATGGGCGGAGAACTGCCCTCGCAGCCGATCTCGTTGCGCACGGTGAGCCGATAACTGCCCGCGGCGGAGACGGTGATCGTTTGTGTCGTGTCACCGGTGGACCATCGGTACCCGAAGAATCCGGCGGGTCCGTCGAGGCGCACGCTGCCTCCTTCGCAGAACGACAGCGGTCCCGACGGCGAGATGATCGGCTGCGGCGAAGGCAGCACGGTGACGGTAATCGAGGTGTCGCCGCGGCAGTTCGCGGATCCGAAGATCTGCTCGATCCGGATCTGGTAGGTCCCCGCCGCGTCCCAGCGCACTGCGATGCTGTGCGTGGCGTCACCGTCGAGGATGAAACCGCCGAACACCTGCCAGACGTACACCGAACCCGCCGCTTCCGCGACGGAGAAGCGCACCGAATCTCCCGCGCACACGGTCAGCGGGCCTTTGATCTCGGGAGAGGGACGATCGGTCACTTCCACGGTGACGCTGTCGGGACCGGCGCTGCAACCGTCTGTCGTGATCGCGGCGACCGAATAGGTCCCGGCCTCGCGCACGACGATGCGCTGCGTCGTCGCGCCGGTCGACCAGAGGTAGCCGCGGTAACCGGCGCCGGCGTCGAGCACCACGCTGTCGCCGCGACAGAGGACGCGGCTTCCCTGGACTTCGATCTCGACCTGCGCCGCAGGCCAGACAGTCACCAGCACAGAGTCGCGGCTCACACAGCCGTAGCCGTCGATGACCGTGAGCAGGTACCAGGTGCTCGTCGCGGGCGTCGCGATCGGATTGCGCAGCGTGGAATCGCTCAGGCTCGCGCCCGGGGACCAGCGCCAGAGGAAGGGATTCTGTCCCCGGCGCACACTGCCCTGCAGCTGTATGCTCTCGCCCGGACAGATCGCGAGGTTGTCTCCCGCGTCGATCTCGACTTCACTTACGGTGACGAGAACGGTATCGTGGGCGATACAGCCCATGCCGTCCGTGACCTGCAGGACGTACTGGGTCGAGATCGCCGGCGTCGCCATAGGCGTCGGACTGAATGGATCGTCGAGTCCGAAAATCGGTGACCACGCATAGGTGAGGGGCGGCGAAGCGGTCAATGCCGTATCACCGATCATGACCGAGGAACCGCGGCAAACCCGCTTGTCCGGTCCTGCACTGAGCGTGATGCGGTTGACCGCCACGATCACGCTGTCGGTAATCTCACAGCCATCGCTGCTCCGCATCACCACATGATAGCGCGTCGTCGCCTCCGGCGAGGCCTTCGGTGTTGCGAGTGTGGGATTGCTCAATCCGGCCGCGGGCGTCCATGTATAGAAGTACGGGAAACGCCCTCCGGTGGCCGTTCGTCCGATGACGGCGGAGTCGCCATGGCAGATGAGCGTATCCGGGCCTGCGTCGAAGGTGATGTCCGAAACATCGATCGTCACCGAATCCCGCACGAAGCAGCCGGCTTCGGTGCGCAGCGTCATGACGTAGGTCGTCCGCGCCGCGGGCGTCGCCTGCGTCATCTCCGAATGCGGATCGCTGAGTCCGGTTTCCGGGGTCCACTGGATCGTGTAGGGCGTCACCGCCTCCTGCACCGGCGATCCCAGTTGGACAGTCTCGCCCGGACAGATACGCCTGTCGGGTCCCGCGTCGATGAACGGGAGGATGTCGACGCGCACGATCACGCTGTCGCTGATTTCGCAGCCGGTGAGCGTGTCGCGCAGTGAGAAATGATAGGTAGTCGTCGCGGCCGGACTGACGTGGATGATCAAATCCTCGGTCTGGACTGGATCGGTCCAGCGATGACTGTAGACGCCGGATCCGCCCGTGATGATTGCCCGGAGGTCCACGCTCTGGCCTTCGCACAGCAGGGTGTCCTGCAGCAGGCGGAGATCCAGCGGAGCGGCTTCGAAAATGCGGATGGAGTCCCGCACGAGCCCCGTCTTGCACAGGTCATCGATGTAAATCGTCACCCATTCCCCGTTGTCCGGAATTCCGTCGCTGATGGCGTCGATGGGAATGGCGTATGTATCCTGCCCCGGCTGGAAGGTGATCGGACTGGCGATCGCCGTGTAATCCGTCCCGTTTATGGCCGACCCACGCACCTGGAAATGGACCGTCAGCGGCTTGTCGAGATTGCCTCCGCGGAGAATCTCGATGAGTCCCGTCTGGCATCCGCCTTCGTACGCGTCGCGGACACCGATCACGCTCAGCGCGTCGCCGGCATCGAAGCTGCCGGATTTGAGAAACACACCGGAATCGAGAAACGGATCCGAAACATCCGCGATCGCGAGCTTCAGCCGGTAGGTCTCGCAGGGCGTGACATTCGCCTTCGCCTTGAGCACCCGCGTGAAGCCGTCGTACTCGATCGTCATACCGGCGTAGTTGTTGACATAGTACGCGGTATTCAGGATGTGGTTGACATTGTTGATGGAGACCGGGATGCCGGTGCCCGGGATGAGCGCGATGTTCTGCTTGCCGGTGATGCCGGGTCCGCTGATGAAGAACGCGAACACGTCGTTGAAAGGCGATCCCACGTACTCGGTGTACTCGTCCGAGCCGAACACGTACTCGAAGGTGACGGAATCCTGGTAAGGCAGGAAGTCGAATTGCAGCACGGTCGCATCGAAGGTGCGCGCGCCGACGAGCTGTTCCAGGTCGGTATCGGGACCCGAGAGCGAGGCGAAAGTGATGTCGTCGGCTGTGTTCGGTCCCACCGCGTAGCCCACCCAGCCCGTGGTGAGAAGGACGCCCTCGTTGATGCCGATATTGCTTTTCGTGCCGTCGAAGTATCCGATGGCCCGGGGGAACCCGGAGTATGTGAGATTGCTCACCTGTGCCCCGCCGCCGATGAAATGATTGCGGACGAGCTTCTCGAGCGGGATATTTTCCTGGACGATCAGCTGCGCCTGCGCGGGATGCGGAAAGCACGCACCGGCGGCGGAGAGAAGCAGAATGAAGAATGCTATGAGACGGTACTGCAATATCATAGGTTGTGGGATGCTTCGTCCAGCTTCGGAAAGAGGATGCCTCGATTTCTATCGCAAAAGGATAGATACGGAAAATCGGGATCAATTTCACCTGTCACGATGAATTCGATTCCGTTCGCCGTGTGTGCCGCGATGCGCCGGAATGCGACTCAGGCGATACGCATGGCCGATATCGGCGCGCTGGGATGTCCATGCGATTCAGGGTAAAAAAATATGCCCTGACGAATTCGCCCCCTGTGTGAAACTCCTCCACAGGGTGACCGTACACCCGCGTGTTGAACTCAATCACCTGTCGTCCCATCCTAACCGATTGGAGCCTGCCATGAAGAAGGTCGTATGTACCGTCGCAGCACTGCTCGTTTTATGCGCAGTCCCCTCTGCTCTGTTCGCCGCGTCTGTGAATCCCCCGCTCTCGGAAGAGCGGCAGGAACTGATCAAGACCAACCTTCTTGTCGGACTCGACCACTCTTCCACCGAGGTGCAGGCCGATTACATGCAGCTCGTGATAGATCTGAAGCGCGCGTATCCGGAATACAACTTCGATTACGCGATCATCCCCCTGATGAAAAAGCTGAAAAACTGTGACAACTGCGGCGTGCGCATCCTTGCAGCCCTGGCGCTCTACGAATTCCAGGATTCGCGGAAGGGCCGTTTCGCGGTCGAACAGACGATCGCGCATTGCGATATCCCGCGACTCTCGCGATTCTGCCAGACGCTCATCCGCAAGTGGGACAACCGCGCACCGCGGCCCACCTACACGGCGGAGATCGTCTATCCGTTCTGAGACAGGGTCGACACAAGACAGGGTCGACATGAGACAGGACTGATAACGCTGCAAGCCAGACCCGCGCGAGAAAACTTCGAGGCCGTCGTTTCGGATGACGGCCTCTTTTTTATGCCCTCGTCTCAGGCGCGATGCCGCGCCGTGTCATCAAGCAGACCGATCAGCCCCAGGAAATTCCGCAGCATCAGCGCTGTCGCCCCCCAGATGGTCTCCGCTTCCCAGGTGTAGAAGAACACTTCACGATCGATCCCTTCATGCCGCAGTATCTGGCGCTGTCCCTCCCGCTCCTCGGTGAAGAAGGAGAGCGGAACGGAGAACATGCGCGCGACCTCCGCGGGATTCGCTTCGAGGCCGTCCAGGTCGGGGAGAACGCCGACCACGGGCGAAATGATGAATCCGGAGGGGGTCCAGATATCGTCATGACAGCCCAGCACTTCGACGCGCGACGGCGTGAGGCCGATCTCCTCGTACGCCTCGCGCAGCGCGGCCTCGATGCAATTCTCCCCTTCATCGACGCTTCCGCCGGGAAAGGCCACCTGTCCCTTGTGATGCGGCAGATCGCTGTTCCTCCTCGTCAGCAGCACCGCCCATTCCCCGTCGGCGGGCAGCAGGGGCATGAGCACCGCGGCATGGCGGTACCCGTCGTGCCGCTGCGCGCGGCGCGGCTGTTCGGCGAGTCGCTTCCGGATGAAATCGGCGGACGGGACGGGAGGACGCATCCTCAGTCCTTACGCTCTTGAATGTTGAAGGAAATATCCAGTGCGCGGACGGAATGCGTCAGCGCTCCCACGGAGATCATGTCGACGCCGGATTCCGCGATCGCGCGCACGGTCTGCTCGTTCACGTTGCCTGAAGCCTCGATCTTCAACGACGGCTTCCGCGCGCGGATCAGTTTCACCGCGGTGGCCATTTCGTCGACGGTGAAATTGTCGAGCATCACGATATCCACACCGTCGCAGGCGATCGCCTCGATGACCTGGTTGAGATCGGCCGCTTCCACCTCGACGCGGATGCGACGGTCCGGCCCGAGGCGGCCGACGACGAGTTCGACGGCCGAAGCGAGCCCGCCCGCGGCGGTGATATGGTTGTCCTTTATCAGCACCATGTCGTCGAGGCCGAAACGGTGGTTGCTGCCGCGCCCGTGCGTGACCGCCAGCTTGTCGAAGGCGCGCAGCCCGGGCGCGGTTTTCCGCGTGTCGAGAATCCGGGCGTCGGTCCCTTCCACGAGCTTCACGTACGACGCGGTCGCCGTGGCGATGCCGGACATGCGCTGCATGAAGTTGAGCGCGACACGTTCCGCGGTCAGCATCGACGCGATGCTGCCGCGCACGACCGCGATATCGGCGCCCCGGAGCACGGGCATCCCGTCGGTGAACTTCGCGTCGATAACCAGATCGCCGTCCACGAGCAGGAAGACCGTCGCGGCGACCTCGAGTCCGGAGAGGATTCCGTTCGCTTTCGCGGTGAACACTCCTTCGCCCTGCAGGTCCGTTGGAACCGTGCACTGCGTCGTGATGTCACCGGTGCCGATGTCCTCGCGCAGCGCGGTTTCGAGGCGCTGCAGCATCGTGCTGTCATGGAGCACGGAGAGTCTCATATGCGTCCTGTGCGCTTGTATTCGAGATAGGAATGGAAATCGAGCCCGCGTTCGAGATCCTTGTGGAGCCGGTACTGCCGGATGTAATGCAGGTAGTTCCGCGCCGACTGCCGCAGCTTCTCCCGCTCATCGGTCGAGAGCGGCCGCATCACTTTCGCGGGCACCCCGGCCACGAGCGAACCGGCGGGGACTTCGAAGCCTTCGCGCACCACCGCGCCGGCGGCGACGAGCGATTCCGTGCCCACGACGGAGTTGTCGAGCACTTTCGCGCCCATGCCGATCAGGCAGGCGTCCTCGATCGTGCAGGCATGGAGCACCGCGCCATGCCCGACGGTGACGTCGGCGCCGATCACGAGCGGATACTTCTTCCAGGTCTCGTGCAGCGTGCAGTTGTCCTGGATGTTGGTCCGCGCGCCGATGGTGACGCGGTTGACGTCGCCGCGGATCACCGAGCCGAACCAGATGCTGGCGTCCTCCGCGATATGCACGTCGCCGATCACGATGACGTCTTCCGACATGAATACGCTCGGGTGAATGTCCGGATACTTCCCTTCGTACGGGTATATCATGCTGTTCCTCGAATGGGATTATGCGTCGGCACGCGGGGGCTTCCACCCTTTCCGCGTCCATTTGATCAGTTCGATGTGCACGCTGCCAATGATGACGTGCATCTTCGCACGGATCGGGATGGCCGCCGCATCGTCGCTGAACCAGCCCTCGAATCCCCCCGTCAGACCGAAAATGCCGGTGAATCCCGTCTCGCCCTCAAGCTTCCGGCAGCGAATGTCATAGTCGACCGCGTCGATGCTCTCCGGCTCCCGCTCGACGCCGAAACGGATCTCGGTCGTCGCCTTCGTCAGATACATCAGCACCGGAACGTGCCGGATCTGCGATGTGTGGGAAAACGCTCGCGCGAAGAAGAACAGCGAGAGACCGTCCTGCCAGCGCTTGCCTTCGAGGCTCAGCGTGGTGTCCTTCGCCCAGTCGGGATGCTTGTCCGTTCTTTCCTTGATGTGGACGCGATTCCGGTTCTTCGGGAAATTGTATTCAATGATCTTGAACGAAGAATCGTCAGCGAGGAATTCCCTGTTCCGGAAATAAACTGATTCGAGCGAATCCCCCATGATGCTGCGGAAGACGGTGTTGAGCGTGACGAAGGGAATTCCGCGATAGGTCCGGATCAGGCACTCGGTGGCGAAGCGGTGCGCGCCTTTCGCCGTGTCCACCGATGTGATCCGTGTCGTGATGCTGCCGAGGCCGATCCCCAGGTAGCTGACTTCGTAGACGAGTTCCTCGCCCTTGTGAAACACCTGCAGGTTCCGCGCGCTGCCGGCGGGCGCCGGCGCGTGCGGCCGACTCTGTCCCGGCACCTGCGGCACCGCGCAGAGAAGGATCCAGGCCATCAGCAATGGAGCGGAAATGGAAACGTGGCTTCCGCGGAAACCACGTTTCATCCAGTGTTTGTCGGCATTCACGGTGTGATCGTCAGCGCAGTCCTGCTATTTTTTTCGCCTCGGGAAAGAGCGTCATCGCCTTCTGGAATTGGGGATCGACATCGAGAAGGACGCGGAACTGTCCCTCGTTGCCATAGAGCGTGCGCGCGATCTGCGCTTCGACCGAAGCCCGCAGCCATTCCTTGTCGACGTCGTATTCTTCCTGCTTGAACTCGACGCCGCGCGACTTGCCGAATTCGACGAAATCGTTCATCATGCCGTCGCTCACCTTGTAGTCGCGGGCGAACTGCATCGCATCGGCCTTCTCGAACTTGCTGCGCAGCTTCGCGCCTTCCTTGTCGAGGTAGGCGGTCGTGAATTCGAAAATATGCAGGCGCATGCGCGCGGCGAAGGGTTTCAGATTGTCATAGCGGACAATGTAGTCCGGTGTGATGCCGCCACCGCCGTAAACCACGCGTCCACCGTCGGTCTTGTGCTTGGGACGCGTGCTGTCGGCCTCCTCCGTGTGGGCGATATTCTCGCCGCTCTCCTCGTCGCGCTCGTAGGCGCCCCGGTAATATTCCTCGTCGCCCTCGCTGTAGGGACGCTGGATGATGCGTCCGCTCGGCGTGTAGTACCGCGCCGTTGTCAGACGGAACGCCGAGCCGTCGGAAAGCTCGAACTGCCGCTGAACCAGTCCCTTGCCGAAGGATGTCTCGCCCACGATGAGACCGCGGTCGTGATCCTGCACGGCGCCGGCTACGATCTCGCTGGCCGAGGCGCTGCCGTTGCTCAGGAGCACGATGAGCGGAAGGTCCTGGAATTCCCCGCCGCCGGTCGCGACGAAATTCTCATCGAAATCCGCGCGGCGTCCCTTCGTGTACACGATCTTCTGTCCGCGCTTGAGAAATTCGTTCGCCATGCGGAAGCTCTGCTCGAGGTAACCGCCGGGATTGCCGCGCAGATCGAGCACCAGCTTGGTCATGCCCTTCGCCTTCATGTCGCGCAATCCGGTGAGGAACTCGTCGTAGGTGTTGGCCGCGAAACGGTTGATGCTCATGTAGCCGATGCCGTCCTCGAGCATGAACGAGGCATTCACGCTGTAGAGCGGGATCTTGTCGCGCGTGATCACGATGTCGATGGGATCGGTCACGCCCGGACGAACCACGCCGACAGTGACCTTCGTTCCCTTCTCGCCGCGCAGTTTCTTCTGCACGTCCTCGTTCTGCAGCTTGACTGCGGATTCACCGTCGATGACGACGAGCTTGTCGCCCGCGAGCATGCCCACCTTTTCGGAAGGACCGCCGTAGATCACGTTCGCCACGGTGATCGTGTCGTTGACGATGCGGAACTCG
>CAZWNO010000060.1:0-3953 GCA_964635845.1 uncultured Chromatiales bacterium | reverse complement strand
AATCAGGGAGTTTGCCATATTGTTGCCGTCACCGATGTAGCACATTTTCAGGCCCTCGAAGCTGCCCTTGAAATCTTCCTGCACCTTCTCGAGCTGCTTCGGGCTTATATAGACGGAATGGGGATCGAGCGACTTGAGCATGCCTTCGATGGCGTGCGTCACCAGATCACCCACTTTCACTTCATCGACGTAGTACTTCTGCGTGTAGTTCAGCACGTCCTTGAACTTGTTGAACTGCTCGTAGATGTTGTCCTCGGAGATGGCACGGATCTGCGTGCCCATCAACATGACACCGGCCTTTATAGCAAATGGTCGCAATCGGGATAAATGGTAAGAGCATTGTACGTAATGCGCCGCTGCAAATCAATGTGAATATCAGGGCACAAATACGACCGGATCATGACGCATTACGGACGACGCGAATCCCGATATCCGGCGCGCCCGCACTCGGATTCAGCCTGGAGCGGAAGGCGGACCGGCATCCGTAATGATAGGCAAAGTAGGCGCCTCCCCTGCAGACGCGTTCGCTGCCGGAGGAAGGACCGAGCGGATTGTCGTTGACGCCCTCCTGGTAGTAATACTCGCCCAGCCAGTCCCAGCACCACTCGTTCACATTTCCGTGTATGTCATACAGTCCGAATCCGTTGGGCAGCAACTGGCCCACGTCGTGGGTGGTGCCGCCGCCGTTGCCGGAATACCATCCCGCCCGCGCGAGATCCGTCTCGGCATTGCCGGTGAAGTAGGTCGTGGCCGTCCCCGCCCTGCACGCGTACTCCCATTCCGCCTCGGTCGGCAACCGGTAGCCGTTCGCGGCCGGATCGAAGATGACACCCGGCCCGATATCCGTGTAGCATTTGTCGTAGCCGAGCCGCTCGGAGAGCTTGTTGCAGAATTCCAGCGCCTTGTACCAGTTCACCTTCTCGACGGGCCGTCTGTTGCCCCTGGCCGCGCTGGGATTCTCTCCCATGATTTCCTGGTAGACCTCCTGCGTGATCTCGAGCGTGCTCATGTGGAAGGCGCGAAGGGTGACGGTACGCGTCGGTGTTTCATTCTCCTGGCCGTTTCCGACCTGGTCGCCCATGACGAAGCTCCCGGCAGGGATGAGCGACATGGCGACGTTCACGTTCACCGCTTCTTCATCGTCGGAGCACGCGGAGAGACCCGCAGCGACGAGCGCCGTAACGGTGACGAGCGCCGCGGCCGCTGCGAGGGAAAGGATGCCGCGAAAGCGGCGGGCTGCAAGAGTGTATTTCATTTCAGGATCTCCATCTCCATTGAACAGTATTTGCGGCGGAATGGCAGGGCCGCCCGGCGAACGGCCACTCTGCGCTCGGCGCTCGGCGCTCGGCGCTCGGCTGCTCAGCGCACCGCTTCCCATTCCTCGCTCGAGGATTTATTCCGGAAGATGACCGCGAGCGCATTGCGGGACCATCCCCATAAGATATGGATGTAGCCGTATTTTCGAAAGCGCCGCGGAGATTCGTACACGGTCACACCGGGCATCATCACGATCCTGCCTTTCTTCCGCACGCGCCGGAAGAGGTCGTAATCCTCCCCTGCCGCCATCGAGGGATTGTAGCCGCCGACGGTGCGGAACATCTCCGCGGTGAGGATCTGGCACTCGCCGCGTCCCATCCCTTCCCCGACAAAATTGAGGAAGCGGACATAGGCATTGTGCCACAGATGGAAGAGCCGGTCGGGCAGGGTCTCCTCCTCCGGGAACACATGCACGACGCAGGTCACGCCCGCGATGCCGGCGGTGCCGGCGAGCCGGCGGGCTTCGGCGAGGAAGCGGCGGCAGTCGCTGATGCGCACGTCGGCGTTGATGAAGACCAGCAGGTCGCCGCGCGCGGCTGCCGCGCCGCGGTTCCTGCCCTCGGCGATCGTCTGCCGCCGGTCTTCCGTGTGTTCGACGACGACCGCTCCCGACTCGCGGGCGATGCCGACCGTCCCGTCCGTACTGCCGCCGTCGCTGATGACGATTTCCGCGTCCATCGCGTCGAGCAACTCGCCGGGGAACTGCGCCAGCAGCTGCGGGAGCAGTTTTTCCTCATTGAAAGCGGGGATGATGATGCTGAGCAACGGAGCGCGTCCCTTTCAGAAGTAGAGTCCGTAGGAAACGTAATTCGGTGAGATCTTGATCGCGGGCGCGGGGAAATGGATGAAGTTGAGCCCTTCCTTCAGGGCCTGCAGCAGCCAGGAGTCGCCCGGGATGATCTTCGTCATGTCATAGTCCAGCGCGAGGATGATGTTGCGTTCGAGCGGATTGCCGTAGATCACCTGCCCGTCCACGTGCTGCGGCATGTTGCGGACCGACACGCCCACGGCGATGCCCAGCCATTCGGGCCAGTAGCGCTGCCAGGAGCGCGGCAGCAGTCCGTGCACATGGATGCCCATCCACATCGTCTGTCCCTCGTAATCGTCGATCATATTGCCGTCGTGCCTGCCGTCGCGGAAGGCCTTCGACGGCCAGTACGAGAATTTCGGATGAATATGTTCGAATCCCGGGACATAGTGCTGTGCCAGCGGCCATGCGGCGCCGAGCACGTCGCCCATGGCGTCGCCGGGACTGAATCCCCAGTCGCGCGCGAAACCGTCCTCGAACTCGACGTACAGTTCGAACAGCGCGCCGAGCGCGAAGCCGCCCCAGAGCGCGGTCGTCGTCGACGCGCCCGACCATTCGAGCGATTTCCTGCCGAGAAAAGTCCCCAGTGCGCCGCCGTAGAAATGTCCCACCTTGTCGACGTTCAGCGCGTACTCGCCGTCCTCCTGGAAATGGAAGCTCGTGCGCTGGTCCTTCCACCAGGCATTCTGCTGGTAGATATGGATGCCCGTCACGGTCGCTCCGAGCACGCCGCCGACGATCAGCGCGCGGTCCGATTGCCAGTGCGAGACACCGGGATCGTAGCCGTCGAAGGGTACCGGCTGGGCGATGCCGTCGGACGGCTGGGCGGATCCGGTATCGACACGCGCCGCGGAAAGGCTGTCCGGCGGCAATTCCGCTCCGGCACCGCGGAGCGCTGCCTTGAGGCTGTCCGCCGCCCGCTGCCGCGTATCGGATGCAACCGGCGCCGCCGCGCTGTCGGTCAACCGATCCTGCGCCTGAAGTGCGGGGAACGCGAGGTGAACCGGACCGCCGAGCGGAAGCAGGAACAGCAGAAGTATCGAGAGCCGGAAGCTGTGCATGTCGAGGAGAATCGGACGCAGATCATGAATTCGTGTACAATCCCATTAAAGTAAGGCAGCTTTCCGCCGCGTACAAGTCGAATTTTTCGACGGTGGCCATAAAAGTAAGATGCACTCCGAAAACAGGGTTTCTTTTCCCGATAATCGCGGTCCTGGTCTTCGTCCATCCCCCATATTCCCGGAATTTCCCTGATCAAGATGGGATGTTTCACGAAAACCATGTAACGGGTATTGACATCCTGAAATTTCCTTTTTACATTCATCCCACGCGCCGTCATGCATGGACCTTCGACCGACACCTCGCCGACCGGAGGATAGTTCCTCACGTTTGGTCTTTATCATTGTCGAGGTACACAGTGAATAATTCGCATCCGTGCCTGTGGTTTTGGCGCGGACAACACACACACGCGGTGATCAAGCGCGTCGTCCGCATGCCGATTTCCGCACGCTTGTTCGTTGGCATGTCCGGCACACTCTCGGGATGTTATTTCTTCTGATCGCTCCGATCCTGATCGCAATGGGCAGTATCCTGCATGCACAGACCGACTGGCGCGAGCGCTACAAGTCCGGCCAGGAGCAGGTGTGGAGATCGATCATGCGGAACCTTATATATATCTTCCTTGCCCTTTGCGGTATCGTACCCGGCGCTCACGGGAACGGCGGGCAGGGAGACAGCGCCTCTGTTTGGCTACCCCGACATTTCACCGCGAATGCAGGACAGTGGGATGCGTCGGTCAGATATGCCCTCATCGGCGGAGAAGGTTCGG
>CAZWNO010000059.1:7216-24534 GCA_964635845.1 uncultured Chromatiales bacterium | reverse complement strand
CAACGCGCTCACGACCAAGCTGACGCGGCAGGCGCGGTTCATCGACTACCGCCTCGCCATCATCAGGGCGGCGCAGGAGCTCTATTCCACCACCGAAGCGCAGGCGTGCGCGACCGCGTGCGATCAGGTCGGAATCCTCGACGGGAAACCCACCGACAAGCCGGTGGATTATCCGCCTGTGGACGGCATCGATCGCATGCTGTATACCAACACCGATCCCTTCCTTCCCGCGCCGCTGTGGATCGTCGTTCCGCCCGCGGGTCCGCAGGACTTCACCTCGGTCTCATTCACCAATGTATGGAGCCGGCCGAGCATCTCCGACGACGGAAGCGTGGCGGTGTTCGTCAGCGACGAATTCAACATCCACGCCGTGTCACTGGTCGACGATCCGAACGAGCAGATCCTCGACAATTCCGAGATCTGGAATTCCATCGCGCTCAGCAAGAACAAGGAGCTTCTCGCCGTGACGACCATCCTGCTGAATCCGGAGGTGTACGTGATCGACATCTCCGGCCCGACCCCCGTGGCCAGTACGTTCAAGGTCCATACACCGAACTACACGGGCGACGATGTGCCGAACACCGCGATGTTCGTCGATGCGATGGAGTTCAGTCTCGATGGCGAGTCGCTGCTTTTCGACGCCTACAATGAACTGGACATCAGCGGATACACCTTCGGATTCTGGGATATCAACGTCATGAACGTGTGGGACAAGGCAGCCGACGACTATGCGGACGGACGCATCCAGCGGCTCTTCCCGCAGGAACCACTGGCGAACCTCGGGAATCCGACCTACGCGAAAACCAAGCGCAACGTCATCGCCTTCGACGCGCAGTTTCCGACCGAGGGCACGTCGTATGTCATGGCGATGGACCTGCTCGAAGGCGAACCGAAAATCGTCGCGTCCGTTCCCGAGGCGACATTCGGATACCCGAACTACGCGGCGACCGACGCAGTGTTGTCATACGTCGTGACGGACCAGGATGTCGATGTCATCTTCAACGTCTCCATGGCGAATGACGGCGTGACCGTAACGGGCTCGCCGCAGGGTTTCGTCGGCCAGGGCAAGTGGCCGCTCTGGTTCCGCACCGGAACGCGGCCGCTCTCGACCGAAGCCGTCCCGCGCGATAATAGCATGTATCT
Organism: uncultured Chromatiales bacterium; assembly: GCA_964635845.1. Taxonomy (GTDB): domain Bacteria; phylum Bacteroidota; class Ignavibacteria; order SZUA-365; family SZUA-365; genus SZUA-365. The sequence goes on along the minus strand of CAZWNO010000059.1, from coordinate 23,391 downwards.
CGATCAGAATTATCCCAATCCGTTCAATCCCGCGACCACCGTGCCGTACACTCTGCGGGAAGCCGGGACCGTCGTGCTGACCGTTCACGACGCGCTCGGACGCGAGGTGGCCACGCTCACCAGCGGGTGGCGGGAGGCGGGCGCTCATCTCGCCGCGTGGAACGGCCGCGATGACGCGGGCGTGCCGCAGCCGTCGGGCGTGTACATCGCGCGACTCTCGGTGAACGGATCGACACTCACGCGTCAAATGCTGCTTCTGAAATAACGGACGTCATGCGAATTCTCATTCCGACAATACTTCTCCCGCTGATCCTCGTCGCGTGTTCGGAGACGCCGAATAATCCGCGTGGAAACGCGCCGCCGGAAACATATCTCTCTCTCACCCCCGAGGGAGATCTCCGCACGACGACAAGCCGTCAGCACATTCACTGGTGGGGCGACGATCCGGACGGCTTCGTCGCCGGATTCCTCCTCAGCTTCGACAATGCGACATGGTCGTTCACGACAAGCAACGACAGCGTATTCGCGCTGTCGCTCAGCGGAAGCGATACGACATATGTCTTCTCCGTCCGCGCCGTGGACGATCAGGGAAACGGAACCTGGGACAGCGACGGTCCCTACGGTGCGGAGCCATACACCGACCGCAACGGAAACGGCAGCTACGACAGCGGCGAGCCCTTCATCGATCTGGGCCTCGCCGATCCCACGCCGGCGGATCTCCGCTACCCGATCCAGAATTCTCCGCCCGTCGTGCGCTTCACCCAGGGATCGACGGTCCCGGAAATGACATTCACCATCGCGACATTCTCCTGGGTCGGCACGGATCTCGACGGCGACGAGACGATCCGCGAATATCAATACGCGCTCAACGATACGCTCAATCCCGCCGCGTGGAAATCACTACCACGAAGCACGACGTTCATCACGCTTCGCGAGGCGGACGGACTGCGGGAGGGGGACAATGCGTTCTACCTCCGCGCCGTGGACATCGCGGGCGCAAGGAGCCGCATCATCCGCATGCCGGATTCGTCCGGCACCTGGTATGTGAAAAAACCCAGTACGGAACTTCTGATCGTCGACGATTACGGTCCGGCGGATGCCTCCGCGGCATTCTACACCGCGATCACCGACACCATGTTCGGCGGCCGCTTCGCCGGTGCGGACATATTCGACATCAAGACCGGCGCCTCCACAACCGCGCGCGGGAAATACCTGCCGCCATACACGAATCCGACCTTCATCGAGACGCTGAAGCTGTTCAAGTACGTGCTCTGGTACACCGACAACGATCCGACGATCGACGTCGCGCAGGTCGCGCTGCCGGAGTATCAGCGCAGCGGCGGACGCATCTTCTACACCGCGGCATTTCCCGAGAGCGCTATCGATCCTCGCGGCGGCATCACCGACTACGCCCCGATCGACAGTCTCGATCCGGAATCCATCCGCTTCGTCCCGTCGGGCACGAAGGCCGAGGCGGACGGAGAGAGTCCCGGTTACCCGACGCTCGTACGCGACGCGCTCGGCGTCCCGGTCGCGTTCGTGCGCGACATGTACCGGAAGATCAATGCGCGCAATCTGTACCGATTCGAGGAGAGCACGCGCTGGACGGGACGTCCTGTTGTCGCAGTGCGCAGCGGCGACAACCGCTTCATTCTTTTCGGCATCCCCCTGCATCGCTTCAACGGCGCGGAGAATGCCGGCGAACTCATCCATCTGATTTTTCGCAACGAATTCGGCGTGCAGTAAATGAAGTTCCGGGGAATCTCACTCCTTTGCCTCCTCGTCCTCACGGCCGTTCCCGCGCTCGCGCAGAAAGCGACGATCACCGGCGTCATCACGGACGCTCTCAATGGCGAGACGCTGATCGGCGTCAACGTCCTGGTGAAGGGCACGTACTACGGAGCCGCGACCGATGTCAACGGACGATTCACGATCCGAGACGTCAATCCCGGCGAGTACACGCTCGAGATGTCGCTGATCGGATACAAGAGAATCCAGAAAACCGGTGTCGAGGTACGCGCCGGCCAGCGCCTGGAGCTGGATTTCGAGATGGAGGAAACGATCCTCTCGCTCGGAGAGGAAGTCGTGATCATCGGTCAGAAACCGCTGATGGACATCGAGCAGACATCGAGTTCCAGTACGGTCACGGCAGAGGACATCGCGGTCGCGGTGATCGAGAACGTGACGGACGTCGTCGCGCAGCAGACCGGTGTGGTCAAGTCCGACGAGGGCATCCATATCCGCGGGGGACGCGCGCACGAAAACGCCTTTCTGCTCGACGGCATCTCCGTTCAGGACCCGCTGGCGGGCACGGGCTTCGGCCTGCAGCTCAGCGCCGCATCCATTCAGGAACTGGAAGTCATCACCGGAGGATTCAACGCGGAATACGGACAGGCGACCTCCGGTATCGTGAACGTGACGACCAGGGAAGCCGACGAGCGGTACTCGTTCTTTCTCTCGCACAAGCGTGACAACCTCGGAATCAACAGCGACACGCGATCGAACTGGAACACCGACATCTCCGAGGCGTCGATCGGCGGACCCGAGCCCATCACGAGCTTCCTCCTCCCCGCGATCGGCCTCGACCTGCCCGGCAGGATCTCCCTGTTCGGGAACATCTACGCCGGTTTCTCCGATGGATTCACGCGGCTCTCTCCCGTCATCAGCAACGGCAGGCCCACCGGGGACTACCGTGAAGTGAAGGCGGCGCAGCTCTTCTCGAGCACCTTCGGAGGCACCAGCTACGCACCGCGGCAGGACAACAACTGGTTCTGGCTCGGAAAGGCGACCTGGACCTTCTCCCCCACCATGAAGCTGCGGTACTCGTACAACCAGTCGGTGAGCATCAACCAGAATTCGCAATCCCTCCAGACGAACCTCGAGTACGTCGAACCCAGCCCGGGATACCAGTACGAATTCCAGAACATCCTCGACGGCGCAAACACCTACACGCACAACACGATCTTCCACACGCTCAGCTGGACCCACACGCTCAACAACGTCTCCTTCTACGAGATCAAGCTGAGCCGCTTCTACACCAACCTCCGCTCGGACGCGAACGGAAAGAACTGGACGGGATACGAGGAGCCCAAGGACCTGATCACCTTCCCCGTCGAATACTACAACGAGAACAGCGACCACGTCGGCGTGATCCCGGGCGACGGATTCTGGGACACCGGCAATGGCTTCACCTGGCACGATCACCACGCGGTCAACTACACGCTCAAGGGCGATTTCACCAGTAACCTCTCGGAGAGGAGCAAGTTCAAGGCGGGATTCGAAGCCACTTTCGGAGAAATGCAGGTCGTCGACATCTACAAACCCTGGCTGGGCGACCTCGGACTCAACAACGACATCTACACCGTGCATCCGGCGAACGGCGCCCTGTACGCACAGGACAACATCAACTTCAGCGGCATGATCCTGAATTTCGGATTGCGCCTCGATTGGTGGATGCCCGGCAAGTTCGTCGACGACGCCGTGAACAATCCGGACGTGGTCACCATTCCCGATGACGTCCGCGCCTCGTACATGGACAACACCTTCGGACTCTTCGACCGGCGGTTCAAGGCGCGGCTGAGTCCCCGCATCGGAATTTCGCATCCGATTTCCGACAATCAGACGATGTTCTTTTCCTACGGACATTTCACGAAGCGCCCGCGGCCGCAGTTCGTCTACGCGAAGCTCAATCCCGTCAGCGCGAAATCCACGTTCCAGAAATTCGGCAATCCCAACCTCGATCCGGAAACCACGGTCGCCTATGAACTCGGGCTGCGGAATCAGTTCAGCGAAGACGACGTCCTGACCGTCACGGCGTATTACAAGGACATCTTCGATTACGTCAGCACCAGGTCGGCGAAGATTTCCAGTTCGCGCTTTTCCGGCGGTTCGTTCGTCACCTATGTCAACCAGGATTACGCGCGCACCCGCGGAGTGGAGCTGGAATACAAGAAACGCATCGGGCAGTGGTTCCGCGGAACGGCGAGCTTCGCCTACAGCATCGCCACGGGAAAAAGCTCCTCCCCGGATGAAGGGGCGCTGGTGCAGCGGGGTGATTTCGAAGAATCGATCAAGGAAAATTACCTGATCTGGGACCGGCCCATCCAGGCCTCCGTGAGCGCGAGTCTGTACATCCCGAAGGGCGACGATCCCTTCGGTACCGGGATATTCGAGGATCTCAATTTCTATGTGCGCGGATTCTTCCAGTCCGGCAAGCGCTACACCCCGCAGTTGCTGGTCGGCGTCGATCCGGTGACCGGCCGGCCGATCTACGACAGCGACCGCGACAACCTGTACGGCGAGATCGGCGAATACTGGTTCTCCGTCGATCTCAATGTCGAGAAGCATATCCTGTTCGCCGGGCTCGACCTAGGCATTCTGATCGAAGTCACGAATGTTCTTAATGCGCTCAATCCGACGATCATCAATCCAGTGACGGGGCGCGCATACGAATACGGCGATCCGACACCGGGAGGCTACAACGATCCGTTGTACCCCGATCTGCAGGCGCCTCTCAATCCCTATCCCTACAATCCGGCACGCTACCAGGCGCCGCGCAATATCCGCGCCGGGATCTCGGTGAAAATATGACGCGCATTCGAAGGTCCATGCTCGCAGCCGCCGCGCTGCTCGTTCTTGCCGCCGCTCCCGGAGCGCATGCGCAGCTCATCCCCCTGCTCGGCGGACAGCGGGCGGGCATCTCCTCGCTGCAGTTCCTGAAGATCGGCGGCGCCTCCCGCGCCGCCGCGATGGCCGAGAGCTTCGCCGCCGTCGCCAACGACGCCTCCGCGCTGCAGTACAATCCCGCGGGCATGGTGCAGTTCGAGGGGCACGAGGTACTGTTCACCCATACGAACTGGCTGGTCGACCTGCAGCATGAATTCGTCGGCGCGGTCTACCGGCTCTCACCGGTCGACGCGGTCGGACTCTCCTTCACTTCCCTGCACACCGAGGACATGGAAGTGCGTACCGAAACGCAGCCCTTCGGCACCGGCCGCTACTTCAGCTATGGCGATATCGCGATCGGTGTCTCCTATGCGCGCCGGCTGACATCGCAGTTCAGCTTCGGCGCCACGGTCCGCTATGTGGAGGAAAGCATAGACGTCCTGAAAACGCGGGCGGTCATGGTCGATCTCGGCACCTATTACTGGACGGGTCTCGGCAGCACGCGCTTCTCCGTCGCCGTCAGCAACTTCGGAAACAATGTCTCGCCCGAGGGAACGGTCGATCTTCCGCATGGAGAAAGCGTATCGTCATTCCAGGAGTATTCGCCCCCCACGACCTTCCGCATCGGCTTCGCCTTCGAGCCCATCGAGGACGAGTACAACCGGCTGACTGCAAGCATACAGCTCAACCATCCCAACGACAACAGCGAGAATCTTGCGCTGGGAATGGAGTACGGATGGAACCGGCTGTTCTTCGTACGCGCGGGCTACAAGCTCAACGTCGACGAGGAGGGCTTCACGGCGGGCGCGGGAATCAATGCCCCGCTCGGATTCTCGCGTGCCGGGGTGGACTATGCCTACGCGGCCTTCGAACACCTCGGCGGCGTGCACCGCATCACCGTTCGACTGGGACTCTGATCATGAGGATACCACTGCCATCCCGCTTCGCCGTCATCGCATCCGCCGCGCTCTCTCTGCTGCTCGCCGCGGCCTGCGGCGACACCTTCGATACGAGCGACCTCGGAACCACACCCCCTCCCGATAACTACGGCGATACCAGCTATGTGCTCAAGCAGCCTATCTGGCAGGGCTTCAACGACCCCGCGGATGTGCATGTCGGCTTCGAGCCCTTCATCTACGTCAGCGAGCGCGGTGCGGACCGCGTGACGATGCTCGATCTCTCCGGGAGCGTCATCGGCAGTTCCGCCTCCATCCGCCGACCCGATGCGATCGCGCAGGATTACCGCCTCGATCTGCTCGTATGCGGCGAGTTCGACACGACCATCGACGGCCGAACTGTTACTTTCGGGGCGATCTACCGCATCGACATGGTGCACGCCCGGCACAGCATCGCCGGCGCCGCGGTGCGGCGCGTGTACTTCGATCCGCTCAATCCCGACCGGCGCTATACCGGCATCGCCGTGCTGTCGGATAACAGCTACTACGTGACCCGCACGGGACCGGACAACGTCAGCCCGATCGATCCGGACGACGGCGTGCTCCTCTTCGACGCGAACGACGGTCTGCGGCCGCGCGTCGAATGGCCCGGCCTCAGTGTCGACGGGACGGGGCTCGCGACGATCACCCATCCCACGGGAATCGCGACCTTCCCGAAGCCGACCAACGATTTTGTTTTCACACAGTCCGGTCCGAAATCCCTGTTCCGCGCGCAGTGGATCACGCAGCGCACGACCGGCGACGTCACCCAATGGGAGTCGTACTACACGCCCGCCCGCGACGGCGATCTCGACTTCCTCCGCGTCTCGCTGTTCGGTCGGCCGGAAGACGTCACGATCGACGGGTCGGGTAACATCTTCGTGATCGATGCGGAAAGGGACAGCCTTTTTCAGTTCAGCGCGTCAGGCCTCATCGTGCAGGCCTTCGGCGGACCCACGCAATTCTCCTCCCCCGAGGGCGTCGCGTATTTCGACCGCACGCTCTATGTCGCCGACACGCGCAACAACCGCATCCTCCGTTTCGTGCTCTCCACCGATCTCCAGTAATTGCGCGTGGCACCCGTGCCGGCTCTGCGCCTGCGGCAGTGCGCGTGCTGTCAGCGCTGGTTCTTCGGGTATTCGTAGTACCGGATCACACCCTGCTCCCCGATCGTTTCGTCCCAGCGCTCGGCGTCGAAGTCGATGCAGATGATGCCGCAGGTCGGCAGGTTGTCGCCGAGAAAACCGCCGAGACGATGCGCGACCATGAGCATCGTGGGATTGTGTCCCACCAGCATCACCTCCCGGGCCTCGTCCGGCAACTGCCGGATTATGGTCAGGATCTCGTTCGGACCGGCACCGTACATGCCGGCGTCGACTTCGATGCGCTCGAGCGCGAAATCGAGTGCCTCGGAGAGAAGCCGGGCCGTGGTCATGGCGCGGTTGGCCGCGCTCGTCCGGATGACCGCCGGCTGCGCACCGCGTTCCTTCAGCACGGTGCCCATCAGCGGCGCGTCGCTCCTCCCGCGTTTGTTGAGCGGTCTCTCGAAGTCCGTCAACCCCTCGTGATCCCAGCTGGATTTCGCGTGACGGACGATATACAAGGTCTTCATTACAGTCCTGCGTCCATGATATCAAACAAAGAAGTTATGCACCGTACGCGATACCTCCAAACCCGAAGCACGTCCCCAGGGGAGGGGCGGTATTTCGAAAAGCCGCCGCGGATCGCCGCTGCGGGCTCCGGCAGCTCGGGAACTCTCGCTCCTCGCGTCCCGTTGTGCTAGTGACTCTCGTAATGCATCGCATCCCCCGCGGCTCCAGCCGCTTTACATACAGATTGGACGAAATTCATGAAGAACAATGCCATCGCAGGGAAAAACGGGAACGGTCACTCGTTCCACGATAGCGGTCTCTCCGCGCATGAACTCAATCAGTCGCAGATCAATCAGAATCAGAACGGCGGTAATCCCGGCACGCGCATTCACGACCTGGCCGGGATCATCGCCAGGGGCGATGATCATATCGCCACATCGATCGATACTCCCCTGCGCGAGGACGCGTTTCTGCTCAGCGAGGCGCGGAAGACGGAGATCATCGAGCGGCATTTCGAGCAGATCATGCTCACGCTGGGACTGGACCTCAGCGACGACAGTCTGAGCGGCACGCCGCACCGCGTGGCGAAAATGTTCGTCAGCGAGATCTTCTCAGGACTCGATCCGGAACGGAAACCGGATGCCCGGGTCTTCGACAACAAGTTCCAGTACGGGGAGATGCTCATCGAGAAAAACATCTCCCTGCACTCGACCTGCGAACACCATTTCCTCCCTATCGTGGGCAGGGCGCATGTCGCCTACATTTCCACCGGGACGGTGATCGGCCTCTCGAAAATCAATCGCATCGTCGAATACTATGCCCGCCGCCCGCAGGTGCAGGAGCGGCTCACCGTGCAGATCGCGTCGGAAATCAGACGCGTGCTCGATACCGAGGACGTCGCGGTGCTCATCGACGCGAAACATTTCTGCGTCGCCGCGCGCGGTATCGAGGATACCCGCAGCAGCACGGTAACGGCGGAGTACAGCGGACGCTTCAAGGATGAAAACACGCGGAAGGAATTCCTGCAGTACGTTCAACTCCCATAGACGGGATATGACGATCGAGGAAGCACAACGCACGGTCGACGCCTGGATTAACGATGTTGGAGTCCGTTATTTCGGCGAGCTGACCAACACGGCAATCCTCATGGAGGAAGTCGGCGAGGTCGCGCGCATCATGGCGCGTCGCTACGGAGATCAGTCCGCAAAACCCGGGGAGGCGCACGCGGACCTCGCAGACGAACTTGCCGACGTCCTGTTCGTGCTGCTCTGCCTCGCGAACCAGACCGGCGTGGATCTCACCGATGCGCTTGCGAGGAACCTCGAAAAGAAAACCCGGCGCGACGGGAGCCGCCACCGGGAAAATCCGAAACTCCAATAATTCAATCACCGTCCCTCGATCACGTCCGGAAGTGTGAACGCTCGGACCGCGGTCGATGCGGTGCCGTGCGACCTCTTACGATGCTTCGCGACGCGCGGACCATAGTTCGGCGATCTGCACCGCGTTCGTTGCCGCGCCCTTGCGCAGATTATCCGAGACAACCCACATGATCAGTCCGTTTTCGATGGACGGATCGCGGCGCAGACGGCCGACGAACACCTCATCCCGGCCCGTGGCCGTGGTCGCCAGCGGATAGGCCGTGGATTCCGGATCGTCGATGACCAGCACACCCGGCATACTCTCGAGGAGATCGCGAACGTCGGACAGCTCGAAACCGCTGTCCAGCTCGATATGCAGCGCTTCGCTGTGGCATGTCGTCACCGGCACCCGCACACAGGTCGGCGAGACGCGGATGCTCTGATCACCGAGGATCTTGCGCGTCTCCTCGATCATCTTCCGCTCTTCCGTGGTGAACCCGTCGTCGTCGAAGGCCGCGATATGCGGCAGCGCGTTGTCCATGATGGGATGGGCGAAGGCCCGTACTCTCGCGTTCCCGCCTTCGAGTTCCGCGCGCAGCTGATCGATCCCCTTCTTCCCCGCGCCGCTGACCGACTGGTAGGTGCACACGACGACGCGGCGCACGCCGTAGCGCCGGTGCAGGGGCTGCAGCGCCATGACCATCTGGATGGTGCTGCAGTTGGGATTCGCGATGATGCGCGGCTCGGCGTCCGCGAGCGCCGCGGCGTTGACTTCCGGAACGATGAGCGGCACGTCCGCATGCATGCGGAACGCGCTGCTGTTGTCGATCACGACGGCGCCGTGCCGCACGGCGACCGGCGCCCAGATCCTTGCCGCGTCTCCGCCCGCCGAGAATAGCGCGACCTCGACACCCGTGAACGCCTCGTCGGATATGGCGACCACTTCGTGCATCGCGCCGCGGAACGCCAGCATCTTTCCCGCGGAGTGCGCGGTGGCGATGGGCACGAGCCGTGAAACCGGAAAGGCCCGCTCCTCGAGCACCCTGACCATTGTCCTCCCGACCAGTCCCGTCGCACCCACGACGGCAACGCTGTACCCGTTCATGCCTGTCCTCTTTGTTCCGAAGAGATTCCGTTCCGGGGGATCGCGATTCCGCTAGAAATCCGCGCCGAGCGAAAAATAGAAAATCGGGCGCGAAAATCCGCCTCCGTTATACGCCCAGCCGACGTCGAATTTCATCGGGAAGCCGAGAAACCACATGCGCGCGCCCACGCCCGTCCCGATGAGCAGATCCTGATTCACGAGATTGTTGTTCTCGTCCCGACCGAACGCCTTGAACGTTTCGACCTCGTCGAAGGCGGCGCCGACGTCGAGGAACAGCGCGCCGTTCACGGCCTGCAGGATGTAGGGCAGGATGCCGCCGAGGAAATACTTCACCAGCGGGAAGCGCAGTTCGACGTTTCCGAGTCCGTACCGCGTCGCGATCCTCGCATTGTAATTGTAGCCGCGCAGCGGAAGCGCCGCTGCGAGAAAGGCGAAATCCTCCTCGCTGTCGATCGGGATGCGCCCGTTCTCGAACGTGCGGTTGATCCAGTTGTCGGTGCCGCCGATGAAGAAGCGCTGGGGATTCGCGCCGAAGCTCCCGCCTCCCGAGCCGCGGAACACGAAGGAGAAATCCTCCCAGAAGCGGAAGTACTTCCGGTAATCGAAGGTGAGCGAGGCGAAGGTGAGCGAGGTGCTCCCGAAGCCCGGACTGCCGAAAGCGCGCACCTCATACCGCGATCCGCGTACGGGCGACCACATCCCCCAGAGCGAATTGTCATGCACATAGCCGATGTTCGGCACGATCAGGGTGCGCTCGCTGATCGGAATCTCCGGCCGGTCGAGATTCTCCTGCGACACGTTCATCCAGGTGAGACTGCCCTCGAGCCGATTGAATTTGTCGAACGGATACGAGGCGGTCAGGCCGAATCCAAACTGTCTGTACCGGACCAGGTCGTCGTAATACCCGCCGTTGTACTGGAGGAGGAAACGCGCGCTGTGGAATCCCTGTACCCCCCAGTCTATCCGCTTCGGGAGATAGAAATACGCGAGTGCGTAGTCGCTGTTCTTCAGATCCCCGATCAGGTTCGTGAGGAACAGTATCTGATGATTCCCCAGCATGTCGCTGAATGCCATCTGCGTCGTCCCCAGCACACCATAGAATGTGCTGTACCCGGCATTGCCGTAGACCAGATCGGCGGAGAAGCTGAGTTTGTACTTGTTGATGACGAAGTCGCCGTGCTCGTCGATGTTGCCGCTGAGCGAGAAGGGACGCTTCTTCGCCTGATCCCTGCCCGCCGTGGACTCGTCCGCGAACGTGATCCGGCTGCCTCCCGTACTGGCGACGGTGTCAGGTTCCGCGCCGCTGTTCTGCTGGCCGAGCGCGATCACGACCTCCTCGCTGTGCTCCCGTCGTTCGGAGGCGGACGAACCGCTCCCGCGGAGCAGAAGCGAATCCTGCGCGTCGCCCTCCTCGACGGCAGCGAACATCTCCAGGTTTTTCGCGCGTCTCTCGAGAAAGACCGTCGGCGCAAGCTCGCGCACTTCTTCGCGGTCGAACGGGGACTTCATCAGGAAGACATCGAAGCCTGCCTCGTACATGGATGCGAACGCGAGTTTGTTGCCGTCGGCGGTGACGGAGATCTGATAGATACCCGAAAGCGAGTTGGTCACGGGATACTCCCTCCCGGTCTCCAGATCGCGGATGTACAGATTGTTGATGCCGTTGCGGTCGGAAATGAACAGCAGCCTGTTTCCCGGCCCGACGATCGGGAAGGACTCCTCGGCGTCCGGCGTATCCGTCAGGCGTGTGATGCTGCCGCTGCGGACGTCGATGGAATACACGTCCATCTGGTGGTAATCGTGCGCGTAGATGTCGAAGTCCAGGGGCGTGGATTCCGGATCAAGGTATCCTTTTCTATCGCTGATGAAGAGTATCCGGGTGCCGTCGGGCGACCACGAAGGCTGCGCGTCGGAGAATACGTCACGCGTCATGTTCCGCGTCATGCGCGTCTCGAAGTCGTAGACCCAGACATCGGACTGGATGGCGGTATTGCCCACGTAGCAGAGCTGCTTTCCGTCCGGCGACCACTGCACGGAATAAATGCCGTCCATGACGACGGGCAGGCGCTCGTATGAACCGGTCTCCACGTCAATGACGCTGATGGCGTCGCTGGCGCCCGCCTTGGACGAGAGCGCGATGAACTTCCCGTCGGGCGACCAGGAGAGACCGGGAGTCAGAAGGTGCAATTCCTCGAAGTCGTTGGTGTTGGTCCCCTCCACCAGTTTGCGCACATCGCTGCCGTCGATCGCCGACATCACATAGACGGAGAAATAATCGTCCCGGTTCGAAATGAAGGCGATGCGGTCGCCCGAAGGAGAGATCGCGGGACTCGTATTGTAGAACGAGCCCGTCTTCGTGTGGTCGGTCAGCCGCTTGGCGTAATCGGCCGGGGACTCACGAACCGCGACATCCGGGTAATAGAGCTTTTTCTGTTCCTTCATCCAGCGGTCGGACAGCTCTTCCAGCGACAGTCCGAGCGATTTTTTCAGCCCATCGTCAAGGCTGCGCGATGTCCGCACACTGTTCAGCACCTCGCCCACTTTCTTCTTCCCGTATTTCTCGGAGATGTACCACCAGACGGACTGACCGCCGCGATACGCGAAGTACCCGCTGAGGTAAGGGATGGGCGGCAGGTAGTTGCTCGTCGCGGCATCGCGCAGGAACATGTCCGAGTTCGTGTCCCAGCCGTCCAGCGCCTGGTACTCGGCCATGCCTTCGTTCATCCAGAGCGGGAGCACCAGGCGTATGCGGTTTGTCACTGCCGCCTGCAGGGAGCCGCCGTAGAACATGTCGTTGATGACCGCATGCACCAGCTCGTGATGGATGACGCGTCGGAACTGGCTGTACGATCCCTCGAAGGGAACGACGACACGGTTCTTGAACATCTCCGTCACACCGCCGATTCCCTCCTCGAGATAGGCGTCGACGACGTTCGTCTGCTGGAAATCGTTATGCGAGTTGTAGATGATGAAAGGGATGCGGGCGTTGATCTGGTAACCGAAACTCTCCTGCACGCTTTTGAGAGCGTCCTCGGCCACGCGTGCGGTGAATTCGGCGAGCGGATAGCCGTCGTTCGAGTAATAGACGTCGAAGTGCTCCGACTGGATGTAGTACCACTCGAAATCCGTGTACTGCACCTTGTTCTTTCCGAAGTACTGGGCCGAAGCCTGGTTTCCGATCGCGCACAACCCGAGCACGGTGAGCAGCAGTGCGGCTTTAATATTGAGAATCATAGTAGTGCCTGCGGAATCCGGTCTGATGAAAGCGTATATTTCTCGAATCATCAATAATACAGCGACTTCCATGGCGTGTCAAGGGACAAAACGGGTGTCGCGGCATCAACTGTCACAAAAGACACCCGTTTGGTATATTGGGTTACGTACACTGTCGCATGAACCTCATCGTATGCCATACCTTATGTCACGCCTGTTCCCCGTTCTTCTGATAACGGGATTGATCATGTCCGCCTGCACCGCGAAACACTCCTGTGATGCGCTCTTTTTCAACGGCGCGATCCATACGATGGACGACAGCGCGACGGTCGTCGAGGCTTTCGCCGTGCGCGCCGGCCGCATTGTCGCGACCGGTGGAAACGAGGATCTGCTCGGAAGCTGGACCGCCACCCGTGTCGTCGATCTCAACGGGCGGCATGTCTTTCCTGGTTTCATCGATGCGCATGCCCACCTCTTCGGTCTCGGGGAGGAAACCGTCATCCTTGGACTCGGGAAAACGGAATCCGTCGAGGACGTGCTCGCACTGCTCCATGAACGCGCGGCTTCCACTCCCGCAGGGACGTGGATCCGGGGCCGCGGATGGGACCAGAACGACTGGCCGGTGAAACGATTTCCGCGGAAAGAGGACCTGGATACGATAACCAGTACCCATCCCGTGTTTCTGTCACGGATCGACGGACACGCTGTCTGGGTCAACTCCCTTGCACTCGAATTAAGCGGCATCACCAGGAAGACCCCCGATCCGGAAGGCGGACGGATTGTCCGTGACCGGAAAGGGGAACCGACGGGCATCCTTCTCGATCAGGCCATCGAACTCGTCCGCGCACATATCCCGGCGGCCTCGGTGACGGAAATGATCGCCGCCTATAGAAGCGCCGTCCAACGCTGCCTTGCGGTCGGATTGACGGGGGTGCACGACATGGGTCTCACTGCCGCCGGCAGCGAGGCAATCCGGAAAATGATCGCGGAGGATTCCTTCCCATTTCACGTCGTCGGTTATCTGGACGATCCGAAGCCCGAAACATGGGAATCCCTCTTGAAGGGAGGTCGGCAATCCTTTGGCGATCAACAACTTATCCTCGCTGGGCTCAAGTTGTATGCCGATGGTGCGTTGGGATCTCGCGGCGCATGGATGCTCGAAGATTATGCCGATGACCGCGGAAATCGGGGCATTCCCATTCAATCCGAAGACACCATACGCCGTGAGGCGGAGCGTGCACTCGGAGCGGGGCTGCAGGTATGCGTCCATGCGATCGGCGATGCCGCCGTCAGGCGCGTCCTGGATGCCTACGAGAGCGTCCTGCGTACACGCAGTTCCCCTCCCCCTTTCCCACTCCGGATCGAGCACGCCCAGGTCATCCAAATGAATGATATTCCGCGTTTCGCAAAGCTCGGGGTCGTTCCGTCGATGCAGCCGACCCATTGCACCAGCGACATGACCTGGGCGGAAGCCCGCCTGGGTGCCCGCCGGGTGCAGGCGGCGTATCCGTGGGCGACGCTGATCCGCAGCGGCGCGTGGATTCCGGGAGGCAGCGATACCCCTGTCGAGCGGCCCGATCCGATCGCCGGCATGTACGCCGCGGTATTCCGTATGGATGCGAACGGCCGGCCCGCCACACAGCTGGATATCGATGAGTACTTCCAGACGGATCCGAAAGTCCCGCGTCTGCCGGAGCGCTGGAAAAACGGGTGGTTCGCCGAACAGGCAATGTCGCGCGAGCATGCCGTGCGCGCGTTCACTGTCTGGGCCGCCCGCGCCGCGGGCCTCGATCGCGACCGCGGTTCGATCGAAGCCGGGAAATGGGCCGATTTCGTGATCCTCTCGGAGGATCTGATGACGGTGCCGCGTTCCCGCTTCCTCGATACGCGCGTGCTTGCGACCTGGGTGGGCGGCAGGGAAGTCTACAAGGGCGAGGATTGAACGCTGCCGCACCCGGGACAGGTCACGGATTACGGCATTCGTTTGCGCGCGATTCTTTTGTATCTTATGAAGATATGGATCAACACGCCAATCACTTTCACGCGCCCATGGCTCGATACAGCATTTTCTTCCTCCTGATGCTCCTTTTTTCCCCGCCGCTGCACGCGCAGTCCTTCGACCTGCGGTACCAGCTGCGGAAGGGGAATGAATACCGCTTCAAACAGACCGAGGAAACGACCGCCCTGGCGCAGGCCAGCGATGGCAGGGGCACAAGGATAGACAGGCGCACCACCCGCTATTTCACGATCACGATCGAGAACGACGGTATCGACGGGGTTCAATACCTCTTCGTGCAGGATACGGCCATCGTGGACGAGAACACCGAGGACGCATCGGTCCAGCGCCGGAATATTGAATTCCAGAACATACTGACCCGCAAGCCGATCCGGGTCCGGCAATCCCCGAGCGGCAAGATCGAGAGCACGATGCCTCTCGAACCGCTGAATGTCGAAGCCCTGCTCGGTGCCGGGGCCACCGATGCCATGTTCATGCAGCGCGCCGCCCTGCTTCCCGCATTGCCGGCCAAACCTCTCGCGCCCGGAATGTCGTGGAACGAGGTGCAGCGCGACACATTATTCCCTTCGAAGGAACACCCCAGGCTCGGCCGGGGCACGGGTGTCCGCTATCTTTCCCGCCTGACCGAATACCGTGTCGGCGACGTCGCGGAGGTCGACGGATACCGATGCATCAAGGTGTCGTGGGAAGGCAAGGCCGATCTCGAGGAAAAGATCATCTACGCATCGCTCGAGGAATTCAACGAAGACAGGTCGGGCAGCAACGGCGCACTCATGATCGCGATTGACAGCGGCCTTCCTGTGAAAATGGACGTGTTCATGGACCAGGAAAATACGCGGGCGCTGTTCGGCGATCAGAAGAACGTCATCCCTTCATCCATCCGTACCCACACCACGCTTGAACTTTTCTCCCAATAACGAATACCGGAGTTCACGATGAAACAGTTTATCGCCCTGCTGCTCGGTACGATCCTGTCCGTCGGCGCCGTCCACGCGCAGGACGCGGCCTATCGCTACGAGAAGGGCAAGGAGTACAAGTACCTCATTGAACAGACAGGTCTGACGATGCAGGAGATGCCCGGCCAGACGGTCACCGTAAACAGTGAAAGCACGATCCGTGCGGTCTACACGGTGATCGAGACGAAGGCGGACGGATCCATGAAAATGCAGACGACCATCGAAAACGCGCTGGCCATCAACGAGAATCCGAACGGGACGAAAACGTTTGGCGAGGACATGGCCGGCAAGTCGGCGCAGTTTGACCTGGATCCGAGTGGCGATGTGATGGATA
>CAZWNO010000059.1:0-7206 GCA_964635845.1 uncultured Chromatiales bacterium | reverse complement strand
GCAGCATCCGCCAGATTGACGGCGAAGGCATACAGTTGCTGCTCATGGCCACGGATATCTTCCCGACACTCGATCCGACGAAGCTGGCCGTGGGCGAGAACTGGTCGACGACTGATAGCGACACCACCCACCGGAGCGGTGAAATCATCACCAACACGGAAAAGGAATTCAACGCGGTCGGCACCAAGAGTGTCGACGGCATGGAATGTCTCGAAATCGAAGTGAAGACCTCATCCGAGGTAGAGGGGAAAATGGTGAACGGCGAACAGGAGTTGATGCTGACGGGATCGAGCGACGGGAAGGGAACCATCCTGTACGCACTGAAGGAGGGCATCCTCGTAAGCCACGTTTCCGAACACACCATGGATCAGACTATCGTATTCCCGGCCAACAACATGCGCATCCCGATCACCTCGACGATGAATATCAAGATCGGGCTGAGCGACAAATGACCCTGGCCGTATTGAGAAATCCCGCTGTCCCTCGGCACGGCGGGATTTCCTGTTTTCCAGTGATTTCCGCTGCAAGTGAACATTTTCCCGTGATCTCCGTATACGCGTTCATCTGCAATCACCACCTTCGAGGTATCCATTCATGAAAGCGTTCGTCACTTCCTTGATCCGAAACCTGCTGCTGCTCCTCTCTCTCCTGCTGCTGCCGACCACGGCTCCCTTGCTTGCCCAGGTCGAGCAGACACAGGAGGACAGCACACGCGTCACCGAGGAGATCCGCGCCGAGCAGGCAAATCTGATGCAGGAATTGCAGCAGCTCCGCGAGGAACTCGCTCGTGCGAAAGCGCTGACCGACGAATCGGAGCGGGAGGAAGCCGTGTACGATGCCGAACGTCGCATCGGCGATATCGAGCAGCGGCTCGAGGCGCTTGAACGCAGCCTCGACGGTGGCGACACCGATGACTGGGAGACCGGAGACGAGGACTGGTCGGATGAATGGGACAGCGATGACGACAGCAGTTTCGTCGGTGAATGGGGTTGGTGGTCCGATGATGAGGAGGACGACGATTTCGACAGGTCCTTCTTCAAGAAATATCCCGGCAACTTCCCGTGGTCCTTCCCCCTGACGACGCGGCTGCATGAGACCTTCCTCCGCTACAACCGCGTCGAAGGTCTCTACATCGGAATAGCGCAGCCGAAACGCCTGTACTGGCACAGCCGGCCGTGGCTCGTGAGCACGGGTTCGCTCGGGTACGGCTTCGCGAACCATACCTGGCGCTACAGCCTCGGCCTGTACTTGCCGGTGTACCTCGAAGACCAGATCATCGAGATCGGCGGCGAGGGACACAGCTTCACCGACTCGAAGGATCAGTGGACATTCGACCGCGACGAGAACACCCTGACCGCGATCGTCGCGCGCGAGGATTTCCTCGACTATTTCGAGCGCCGCGGCTACACGGTCAACGCGTCCTGGTACCTGCGCGGAGAGAACGATCTCAACATCCGCGCGAGCTTCGGCTATGCGCACGACACCTATGCGAACATGAACCGCGCGACCAACTGGTCGATCTTCGGGGGAGACAAGGAATTCCGCCGCAATCCACTCATCAACGACGGGAACGTGAACAGCATCGTCTTCTCCGCGGGCGTTTCGACGCTCGCCAGCCTTGACGAGCGCGACCGGGGTTGGGACGCGCAGCTGCAGTTCGAGAAGGCGGGCGATTTCGCCGGCGGCGATTTCGCGTTCTCGCAGTGGCTCGTCGACCTCCGCCGCTACCAGCCGCTGAGCGAACACCTGAATCTTAACCTCCGCTTTCGCGGCGTAATGAGCGACGGTACCGTGCCGCAGCAGCGCGCCGTCGAGCTGGGCGGACCGGGAACTCTTCCCGGCTACCGGTACAAGGAATTTGCAGGAAGCAATATCGCCCTCGTCAACGCGGAGTTCATCATCCGCAGCACGATCGTGGGAAATGCCCGCGGATGGGCCCGGCAGGTGCTGAGCAATACCAACATCATCCTCTTCGCCGACGCGGGCACGACAAACCTGCCCACGATGCTCGTCACGCGGGACGTGCGCAACGGAGCGATCTCGGAGGATTCGGACAGTGCATTCCGTGATGAGTGGAAATCCGATGCGGGCGTTGCCTTCGGAAGCGCCAATGGTGATTTCCGCATCGGCGCCGCGTGGCGTCTCGACCGTTCGGAGTCGCCGACGTTCCTGATTCGCCTTTCCCGTCCCTTCTGATCATGCGCCGACGGCGCCGTCGTTCGATGCGGCGGCGCCGCTGCCGATCTCTCCCATCGCCTCCTCGATCAGTTCAATGACCTCGTCGACGCTTTCGCAGCGATCGACTTCGAGCACGAGCGATTCGTCGCGCCGCGTCAGGCACCACGAAGCGATGATGCGCATCTCATCGATGTCCTCCTTCCCTCCTGCGAAGAGCACCTCCTGCCGCGCGAAATACACGTCCTCCACGATCCTCCGCAGCTCGCGGAGCGGGAGATTGCGCTGATCCGCCAGCCGCTGGGCGGCGAGCATTCCCGATTTGATGAAGTGGATCTCGACGTTGCTCCGGAGCGCGAGCGTGACGATGATGATGTTCTGCCTGCGCACAGAATGCACCATGAGCCGCTGCTGGCGTATGATGCGCTCGACCGCGGCGAGCCTGTCGCGCAGCACGGTCGCGCCTTCGAAATCGAGTTCCTCGGCCCGGCGGTGCATGCGCTCGCGCAGCCGGTCGAGAACGCCGTCCTGCTCGCCCTGCAGGAAAAGGATGATGTCCTCCACTTCCCGGGCGTAGTCCTCCGCGCTCACAAGCAATGCGCAGGGCGCGCTGCAGCGCTTGATCTCATGATACAGGCAGGGAACCGCCTCGGCCGAGGGCTTGAGCGCGCCCTCGCATTCACGCAGCATGAACAGCTTGTTGATGCTGTCGAGCGCGTCCTCCACGGCAAAACGCGAGCGGAAAGGTCCGAAATACTCGGCACCGTCGTCGACGAGATCGTAGCACCAGCCGATCGTCGGCCATTCGTCCGCGATGTCGATGCGGATGAACGGGTATTTCCGGTACTGCTTCAGCTGCGTGTTGTACGGGGGCTGATGCTGCTTGATCAAGCGCGACTCGGCCAGCAGCGCGGACAGCTCGGTCTCCAGCGGCTTCCAGGTGATGCCGTGCACCGCGCGCACCAGGCGCCGGATCTTGTCCGTGTGGCCGATGTTGTGATAGAAATACGAGCTGACCCGCTCCTTGAGATCGCGGGCCTTGCCGATGTAGAGAATGTCGCCACGCCTGTCATGGAAGAAATAGCAGCCCGGGCGGTGGGGCAGTTCGGCAAGGTTTTCCTGCAGGCGCGTGAAATATTTCGGCGCGCCGGTGATGCGGTAGATCTGGCGGTTTTGAAACGAGAGCAGTTCCCCGGTCTCGTGCACGTCGAACTCCTCCTCGAGTATCTGCAGGAATCGGAGGAAGATGTGCGCGGTCGCCTCGGCGTCGCCGGCGGCGCGATGCCTGTTCTTGATCCGGATGCCGTAATGCGCCGCCAGGTTGCCGAGCGAATTTCGGCTCTTCTGAGGATTCAGACGGCGCGCCAGCCGCGCGGTGCACAGGTTCGGAACCTGCAGCGGTTCGAGACCGCAGCGGCGCAGGGTCGCGTCGACGAAGGACCGGTCGAAGCGGACGTTGTGCGCGACGAACACGGCATCGCCGATGAAGCGCCGTGCGTCAGGCATGACCTGGATGGCGTCGGGCGCGACGTAGACCATCTCGTTGGTGATGCCCGTCAGACGCTGCACTTCCATCGGGATGAACTGTCGCGGATTGACAAGGGAACTGAAGCGGTCGACGATGACGCCGCCGCGCAACCGCAGAAGCGCGATCTCGGTCAGCCGGTTGCGATCGGGATGCAGCCCGGTGGTTTCGACGTCGCAGATGACGAAGTCCGTGTCCGCGATCTGCAGCGCATGCCTGATATAGGGTTCGTCCACGGAGGATGCCTTCGCCGTTCCGGAGTTCACGTCAGACGACGTCGTAGAAATTGTGGTTCTGAATCTTGATCACCCGCCCGGGCCGGTGGGCCAGCAGGCTGTAATCGTGCGTCGCGATGATCACGGCCGTGCCGCGCTTGTTGATGCGGTCGAAGATCGCGAGGATGTCGCGGGAAGCGGAAGGATCGAGATTGCCCGTGGGTTCGTCGGCGAGAAGGATGACCGGATCGTTGACCAGTGCGCGCGCGATCGCGACGCGCTGCTTCTCGCCACCGGAGAGGTCGTCGGGCATGGCGAATTCCTTTGATGAGAGGCCGACTTCCATGAGCAGGTGATGTACCTTCGACGCGATGGCCTGGTGCCGGGCGCCAGTGACGTGCAGGGCGAACGCGACATTCTCGAACACGTTCCGGTCCTCCAGCAGACGGTAGTCCTGGAATACGATTCCGATGGTGCGGCGGAGAAAGGGAACCTGGTGATGGGTGACGGTAGAGGAGTCGTAGCCGCCGATGCGGACGCGGCCGAAATTCGGAAGTTTATCCATGTACAGCAGCCGGAGAAAGGAGCTTTTTCCGATGCCCGTCTCCCCGATCACGTAGACGAACTCCCCTTCGGAGATCACGAGATTGGCACGATCGAAGATGTCCTGCTTCCCGAGCGTGAGGCGGACATTGTGGAATTCGATCATGGGGCTGCTCCGTTCGTGCGGAAGATCACTGCAATCTATTCATCGCGATGGTCCGGGCAAAATAGATCGCCTCCTTCATGCTCTCCGCACTGGCGATCCCGTGCGACGCGATGTTGTAGGCCGTGCCGTGATCCGGCGAGGTGCGCACGATCGGCAGGCCCGCGGTGAAGTTGACTCCCCTGCCCTTCGCCTGCAGCTTGAACGGGATGAGGCCCTGATCGTGGTACATGGCGACCACCAGGTCGTACATCTGCTTGGTGTGCGCCGAGAAGAATCCGTCTGCCGCGAACGGGCCGGCGACGTCGAGCCCCTGCTCCTGCAGCGCATGCACGACAGGCCGCAGGACATCACGTTCCTCCGCTCCGAGCACGCCCCCGTCGCCGGCGTGCGGGTTCAGGGCCAGTACTGCGATTTTGGGATCCTCAATACCGAAATCGGCGTCCATGGCGCGGTGGCCGAGAAGGATGGTGCGCTCGACGCGCTCGCGTGTGATCAGCGGCGCGACTTCCGCGAGCGGCACGTGAATCGTCACCAGTCCGACGTTCATCGTGTTGCTGCACATCATCATGAGGACGTCCTCGGCGCTGTCGCTCATCGCCGCGAGCATGTCGGTGTGTCCGTGATACGGGCTGCCGGCCAGTGCGATCGCTTCCTTAGAAATCGGCGCCGTGACGAGCGCCTGCGCGTCGCCGCGGATCACCGCCGCGAATGCCGCCTCGATCGTCGCGATGCTGATGCGGCCGCTCTCCGCCGTCGGCCGCCCGACGGCGTCCGCGTCGAATACCCCGTCGATGTCGATGACGCCCACCTGTCGCTCACGGGCTTCCGCGGGCGTCTTGATCAGGGAAAGATCCACATTGATGCCGAAGCGGCCGGCGTAATGCAGCAAGACGTCGTGGGGACCAAAGATCACGGGACGGCAGATGTCGAGGAGATCGGAGCGGTCGAAGGCCTTGAGCGTAATCTCCGGACTGATGCCGTTGATGTCGCCGATGGTGATTGCGATGACCGGTAGCATGCGTCATTCCTCCATCAATCTGAGATTGCCGTCCCTGTTCTTGTCGATGAAGCGGAAGGTTTTTCCGAGCGAAGCGTAGCTCCAGATCTCGGTGATCGGTTCGTCGAGATGCATGACGCGCTCGGTATCCTCGGGCGGACCGAACAGCACGTACACCTTGCCGCGGTCCGTCTGCGCGCCGTTGCGCTCGTAGATCGTCTGGAATTTGTAGTATGCCTGATCGACGCGGCGGAAGTACTCCGCCATCATCTCGTTGTACTCGGTCTCGGGAGTGGAATCACGCTCTCTCCAGAAACGCCGGAACGCCTTCTGCATGTCGCGTTCGTCACCGCGCTTCATCTCCTTGTATTCCTCCTCCGTCAGTATGAAGCGCATCGCGTCGATGGCGAACTCGATGTCGCGCATTGAAAAGGGCATGGCGCGCCAGAAAATCTCCGTGGGAATGGAGAGGGAGTCGGTTCCGCCGTCACGCTCCGCTGTGACGACGAGACGGTACCGCCCCACGTCAAGCCCTTCGAAAGGCAGGGAGAGTACCACGAGTTCGCCTGCGGCGCCCGGATGCGCGTGGAGACGATAATCGGACACGATTCCGGACTGTCCCTCCGGTGTCGGCCCGGCGATCCTCGCGACAGGCTGCACCGTGTTGTTGAACACCGGGTCTTCCTGTTCCTCATCCGGTTCCGGCACCGGGATGAGCTTGATGTTCCAGGCCGCCTCGAAGCCCTGCGAGACCGGGATGCCAATGAGCGTCCGCTCGGCGAACGGCAGTGTACGGCTGAAGCCGAGGACGCTGTATGCGTCGGCTCCGTCCCCTGCCTCCCGCTTCAGCGGAACGGGCTCTCCGAATTGGGAATGCTTCCCGTCCAGCAGATGCGTGGTGATGCGCTGCGTCACGGTGCTCTGCCGCGTCGATCCCATGTCGGAGACAAACACCGCAATCTCGTAGGATCCCGCCGGGACAAAGAAGGTCTGGCGGAGCAGGATGAAACGATCCCGCATGTTCGTATCCTCGAAATTCCCGACGGCGACGCGCGCGAACTGGTTCTGCGAACGGAATGTCTGCTTCGCCTTCCGGAGATTATAGCTGATCTCCGCTCCGGCGGTGTAGAGGGAATCGGGATGCCGGCTGTTCGATTTCGTGAATACCATGAAATCGTGGGAGATGCGCACGAACACGTCGATGCGTGTCATGCCCGGCGAGTCCGACGGCATGGCGGCCGCTTCCGCGTAGATCAGATCGCCGTAGCGCAGCCGTGGATCAGCAGCACCCTGCTGACCGACGGCGAGACCCGGACGAACGAGGATCAGGAGCAGGATGATGAGATGCATTCGCATGGGTACTCTGAAAAGTCGGACTGTCTCAGACGTCGAGATTGCGGACGTACTTCGCGTTGCGTTCGATGAACTGCCGGCGCGGTTCCACGCTGTCGCCCATGAGGATCTGGAAGAGACGATCCGCCTCGGCCGCGTTCTCCATGGTCACGAGCAGCAGCGTGCGCGTTTCGGGATTCATGGTGGTTTCCCAGAGCTGCTCCGGATTCATCTCGCCGAGGCCCTTGAAGCG
>CAZWNO010000058.1:305-24561 GCA_964635845.1 uncultured Chromatiales bacterium | reverse complement strand
ACCCCGGCGGCCACGCCGGGCAGGACCAGCGGGACGACCAGCGGCACGACGCTGCCGGTACCGATAGCATCCGCGCCCCTCGATGGCGCTATCGGATTGGCGACGACGATGAACCTGCGATGGAATCCGGCCGCCGGCGCCGATGCCTACCACGTGCAGGTGGCGTCGGACCAGCAGTTCCAGAACCTCGTGCATGAGGAAACAGGGCTGACCGGGCTGACGACGGTGCTCACGGGACTCCAGCATGAGAAGGACTACTGGTGGAGGCTCCGCGCCGGCAACACCGGCACGACCGCGTTCAGCGACTGGTCGCGCGCATGGAAATTCAGCACCGCACCCGCTCCCCCGAGACAGCTGACGCCGTTCGACGGACTGCCCGACGTTCCGATCAACGCACTGCTGAACTGGTATCCCGTGCTCGGCGCGCGCGCGTACAGACTGCAGGTTGCTCCGAACGCGGATTTCAGCGCGATCGTCTTCGACAGCGCGGGGATCGTCGGCACGACCGTGCAGCTGACAGGACTGTGGAGCTAC
Organism: uncultured Chromatiales bacterium; assembly: GCA_964635845.1. Lineage (GTDB taxonomy): Bacteria > Bacteroidota > Ignavibacteria > SZUA-365 > SZUA-365 > SZUA-365. Next base: position 24,027 of record CAZWNO010000058.1, on the reverse strand, counting down.
TGGACCTATTACTGGAGGCTGAACGTCACGACTTCCCGAGGCACCAGCGATTGGAACGAACCCTGGATGTTCAGAACAATCGACGTCGGTACCGGCATCGACGCCCTTTCGCCGCTGATCGAAAGCCCCGCGATCCTCGACATCTGGCCCCAGCCGGCGCACGAGGCACTGACGGTCTCGCTCTCTGTCGCGATGCGGACGACCTATCAGCTGCAAGTCTTCGACATGCTCGGACGGGTGCGCTACAGCGATCCCACCACCGTCGCGGAAGGCACGCGCCTCATCCGAACATTACCCCTGGATGGACTGGGGGCCGGACTGTACTGGCTCCGGCTGCAAACTCCCAGCGGCGCAGCCGCGCGATTGATCGTCCTTCGTTAGAATTTCCATCGCCTTCTGTAAATCAAAATCGTCCGCTCACGGCGGACGATTTTGATTACCCGTTCGAACCGTCGGCCCGGATGGGCGGCTATTCGCGCACCAGCGCGACTTTCGCCACGGCCGACTGCGAACCGTTCGGTGCGGCAGCGACGATGAAGTAGACACCCGTCGGTGCGTAGTCACCGTTGCTCGTGCGGCCGTCCCAGAAGCCTACGCGTCCCCCCGGGGTGGCGATCTCCGCGACAAGGTCGCCGGAGACTGACAGCACCTTGATGATGGACGCCTCGACCAGGCCCTCGATCATCAGCTGCGCATCACGTCCTGGACGAAACGGATTCGGTCCGACGACAAGATCGCCGAATGTCGTCTCGGGCTGGACGTACGCCGTCACGAGACTGGAGAGTCCTCGACGCGTCGCGATATAGGCGACACCGGTCACAGGGTGGATCAGCATCGTCTCGATCTCGTTATCGAGCAGGGGGCTGTTCTCCATGTTGTATTGCGCGAGGATTTCGCTGCCGTCCGGGGTCAGCACGAACACGCCTTCCTTTGTCCCGATCCATTTGTTGTTCACAGGATCGACGGCGATGCACGTGATGTACTGGCTTTCGATATTGCATCGTGTGTTGAAACATGTCTTGGAGATCCTGTCGGGCTGCGTGGGATTGAACACCGTGCGCAGTCCACGGTCGGTGCCCAGCCAGACATCCCCGAGCAGGTCGACCGCGACCGCGGTCACGTCGGCTTGAGCGTTGAGGCCGTCAGGGTTGTCGGCATCGAGCCTGATCCAGGTATCGTCGGATTTCAACTCGGGCGTTCCGTTGGAGTCGAATATCAGGATTCCCTGGAAATCGACGTCATCGACCATCGTCCATACCTGTCCGAACTGATCGACGGCGAAGCCGGTTACTAAAAGATCGGCCGGGAGCGATGGATCGCGGAGGAAGGACCATTGTCCCGAGGGAGTGCGGCAGCCGAGCATGTCCGACTCGGATTCGTTGTGCAGGACCCAGAGGTTTCCCCGGTTGTCGAACTGCACGGCGCGCACAGCGAAATAGGACGAATCGGTGTTGATCCCCGGAAATCCCGGCGTGGTCGTGCCATCGAAGTAGGTGGTGGATCCGTCCGGATCGCGACGGAATACGCCGTTTCCCCAGGTTGAAAACCAGACCGTGCCGTCCACCCCGGGTGCGACACCGGTGATCGCATCCGTATGGATGCGTGGATCGAGCACGGTGCTATGATTCGACCAGGTCAGTCCGTCGAAGGAGTAGGCACCGCGACCACCATCGGAGATCCCCGATGCAGCCCAGAGCACACCGTCGTCCGCGACCGCGAGCGCGCGGAAGAAATTGGAATTCGGACCATCCGGTCTGGTGAAATTCCAGGACTGTCCGGGCCGGTAGACGGTCACGCCGTACGTGCTGCCGAGCAGCATGACGCCGTCGGTCCCGATCGACAGATCGGTGAACCGCGTATTGTTCGGGTAGGCCGGGAGGTTGACGAGATCTCCGTACTGCGTCAGTTCCGTGTTCTTGTGCACCTCGTACAGCCCGAGGTCTGTGATCATGTACAGGATCCCGTCATGCGCGGCCATGCGGAGAATGCTGCCGCTCGGAGGTGCGACCCATGGCAGCCATGCGCTGCCGTTGTCGCGCACGATGGTATTGTTCGAGATGATCGCCAGCGGCGCGCCGTCGTACACCAGGACGTCCTTGACGTTGCCGAACGACTGGCCGTTGTCGGCATCCCAGGATGTCCAGGCGGCCGGATCCTTCAGGTTGATATTGTTCAGATCTCCCACCGCCACACCGGCCGCGGTGGCGACCCAGATGCGCGCGCCGTCGAAATGCACCGCGTTCACCCTGCTGCGCAGTGGCAGCGTGCCGAATTTCTGATACGTGTCTCCGAATTCCCGCCGCGCGAGATCGTACACCGCGAGACCGAACTCTGTCCCGATATAGGCCATCCCGCTCCGGATCACAATCGTCGTGATGCCGCGCGCGGGAATCTCCTCGGCACGCGAGATGTCCGCGACCTCGTCCCAGCCGGATCCGGGCCTGTACACGTTGATCATGCCCGTGGACGCCCCTGCGACGATCACGCCGCCTGCATCGATCGCGATGGCAGTGTAGTCGATCGCCGACAGTCCGTCCACGTTCGTGTAGCGCTCGGAACTGCCGTCGGGCCGCGCATGAAACACTCCTCCAGTCGTGGCCGCCCAGTAGCCGTCCGCGTCCGCGACGACATCGCGAACCAGTTTCATGTCCGTATATGTGTGCCACGTCCCCACCTGCGCCGTGGCGGCGGAGGCGATGAGGAGCAGCAGCAGGAATACCCGCTTCACGCTCTTCCCTCTCCTTTTCATGTCATTTGCCGTCAATTGCCGCGAACAGGTTGAGCATTTCCATGACCGTCTGAGCGGCTTCCCACCCCTTGTTGCCGTGTTTGAGTCCCGCGCGTTCCAGCGCCTGTTCCGTCGTATCCGTGGTAAGGACGCCGAAGCCGATCGGGACGCGGCTCTCCATCGCGAGATTGGCGATGCCCTTGGTGACTTCCGCGGCGATGAAATCGAAATGCGGTGTAGACCCGCGGATGACCGCGCCGATGCAGACGATGCCGTCGTACTTCCCGCTGTCGACCATTTTGCGCGCGACGAGCGGGAGTTCGAAGGAGCCCGGGCAGAGCAGGACGCTGATCTGTTCGCTCTTGGCGCCGTGCCGCGTCAGACAGTCGATCGCTCCGTCGGTCAGCCTACGTGTGATGATATCATTGAAGCGGCTCATGACGATGCCGAATCTGTACGAGTCGGCGCGGAGGTCGCCCTGGATAGGAGTATACATGAGATCCTCTGTGAATGGCTATTGTATGAACAGTCTGCGCTTCATCGCATCGACGGCGTCAAGTCCGACGCTGAAGGTACCGAAATTCTGATAGTCGTTCCTCTTCCCGCCATGGAAATCCGAACCGCCGCTCTCGAGAAGAAAGTAGGTCGAGGCGATCCCGCGGTAATATCGCACCCTGTTCTGATCGTGTGCGGGATGCACGACCTCGATGCCGTCGATCCCTGCGCGGATGAGATACGAGAGATCCTGTTCGCTGACGTACCAGCCGGGATGCGCGACCGTCGACACTCCGCCCGCGTTCGCGATGATGTCCACGGCATCCTCGGGAGAGATCCTGTATTTCGGCTCGTAGGCGGGACCCGAATCACCAATGTACTGTTCGAACGCCTCGGAGTAGTCGGAGGTGAGTCCCTCATCCAGCATGGCGGCCGCGATGTGGGGACGTCCCACGGCGCCGTGTCCCGCCCTCTCGAGAACGATATCGAAGTCCAGTGGGAGGTCCAGGCTGTTGAGCTTGCGCACGATGCGCTCGGCCCTGATGAAACGCTCTTTCTTCAGAAACTCGAGCGTATCGCGGAGCTGCTTGTTGGAGGGATCGAACATGTAGCCCAGAATGTGGATGTCCTTCGTGCCCAGAGTGGAACTTAGCTCCACGCCCGGAATGACTTCAATCCCAAAATCCTTCGCCACTTCCGTTGCATCCTCGATGCCTGCGATGTTGTCGTGGTCGGTGATGCTGAGCGCGGAGATGCCGACCTCATGCGCGCGCAATACAAGCTCCCTCGGCGACAATGCGCCGTCGGAATAGTACGTATGCGTGTGGAGATCTACTTTTCCGGCCATTTTTCAGCGGATTGAGAAGGCTGCGCCCAATGACATGCAGCACTCATTCATCAAATAACCGATAAATGAAATACCCCAGTCCTATTTGCAGCAACGCTAGTGATACACCTGCATAAATATCGTACTTTTTCGTTTTAGATAACAGCGATTCATCGCCGGTGCGCAGGTAATCGTCATACAGCGCATCAGCCTCCTGCTTGAGGATGACTGCGGCTGCTCCGGCGGCAAGACCAAGTCCGGCAGGCAGGAGCACATCGGCGGGAGGGAGCCGCAACGCGTTGTCCCGCACGCGCACCTCGCCGGCGGGCTTGCCCAGGAAGAGCTGTCGCGCATCGAATTGCAGGAGCGTCACACCTTCATCCGCACCGACGATTGCCTTCCCGGGACGCATCACCTGCGCGTTCCACGCCGCGCGCGCGGGATACCACACGGTGATGCTGTCGAGCAGGGTGCGCGGGATCCGCATCGGTGTCCGGCCGAGCAGCGAGTCACCCGCATAGATCTCCGCACCATCCGGCTGCGAAGCCAGCTCGACGTATCCCGCCGCAGGCGGCTCACGATCCTGTCCCATCAATCCACTCGGCGCGACGAGCACGAGGACGAGGACGTGTACGAGTACGAGGACGTGTACGCGCACGAGGACGTGTACGAGTACGTGTACGCGTACGTGTACGAGGACGAGGACGAGGACGAGGACGTGTACGCGTACGTGTACGAGGACGAGGACGAGGACGAAGACGTGTACGAGTTCGGTAACCTGTGCGAACAAACGTCGGAAACCGCACTCGAGCATCTCACAGTATTTGATCACCGCAGCCATCTTGTCATCTTGTCATCTTGTCATCTTGTCATCAGCTATCAGCCATCTGCTATCAGCCATCTGCTATCTGCCATCTGTCATCTTTCCATCTTGTCATCTTGTCATCAGCTATCAGCTATCTGCTATCTGCTATCTGCTATCTGCCATCTGCTATCTGCTATCTGCTATCTGCCATCTGTCATCTTTCCATCTTGTCATCTTTCCATCTTGTCATCTTGTCATCCCAACGATAGAGTCTTCCTTCCCCCTCCTCATCCACCAGCACAATCCCAACCGGAGTGACGAGCGGCGGTGTCTCGCTGCGCGAATTCAGATGCGCAATCTCCGTGATTCGACCGGTCGCGGGATCGACGTGCACGAGCGTGCCGCGGCGCTGCAGCAGCAGGATGCCGCTGCCGATGAACAGCGGCGCGGCGCCCGGGAGTTCTCCGGTCGCGATGCGCTCGATCTCCATGCCGTCTTCGGCGCGCAGCAGCACCAGGTCGCCGCTCGAGAGCGCGACCGCCAAGGTGTCACCGCGCCATGCCATCCCCTGATGCACCGGTTCTCCCAGCGCCGCCGTCCATCGCGGATCCCCGCTGGACAGTTCGACCATCGTCACGAGTCCGGCTGCATTGGCTGCGACAGCGGCGTCGCCGCGGATCGTCGCTCCCGCGAGGAATGCCCCGCCCGTGGACCGCCGCCACAGCTTCCGGCCGCTGCCTGTGTGCAGCGCGTTGAGATCCCCGTTCTGTCCCGCGATCACGACCACGCTGTCCGAGACGGCCGGCGCCGCCGTGATCATGCCGTCGACCCGCGCGCGCCAGACCGCCGCGGTGTCGTGTCCGTCGTGGCACTCCACCTCGCCGGTGCGCGTCGCGAGGATCACGCGATCTCCGACGGCGCACAGCGAGGCCTGCACCGATGGAATTCTCCGTTCATAGCGTGTGCGTATGTCGCGCAGGTCGAAGCACAGGAGCAGCGGTTCCGCGCCGTCGGTGGCGACGAAGAAACAGCCGTCGGCGACAGCGCCTGTTCCGTGGATGAACCACTTGCAGGGGAAGGCTCCGATTTTTTCTCCGCTCTCCAGATCCACGGCCTCCGCCCAGCCTGTCGTGGAGGAAAATAGCACCGTCCCGTCGACGAGCAGCGGCGCCGCCTTTGCCGCGGGACCGTCAAGACTGAACTCCCAGATGACACTTGTTTCGCTTGTGGAATCGCCAGCGCTCGGCGGCCGCATGGGCGGGACATCCGCAACGACGGTGTTTCTCCTCTCCGCGCCGCCGCCCAGCTGCAGCCAGTCGCCTGCCTTCGGCGACAGGGGACGTTCGAGGTCGAACGTACTGCTGCACGACGACAGCCATGCGGCGAGCAGCGGCAGTATGAGCGCGCGCGCACGCATCAGAAATCCCATCCGAAGAAAAACTGCTGGAAGAGATCGCCCTGCAGATGGGTGAAGTTGTCCTCGATCCGCTTGCCGATATCGTAGCGGAGAACCAGCACTCCGAACAGACTGAAGCGCAGACCAGCTCCGATACTGCCCAGCGTTTCGGAATACTCCTTGTCCCACGAATTGCCGGCGTCGAAGAAGAGCGCGGCACGCAGCACGCCGAGCGTGATCGATCCGAACGGAAAATCGAATCCGACGCGGTCCAGCAGGGGGAAACGGAGTTCGTGGCTCGTGATCCAGCGTTTCGTACCGCGGATGGACCAGCGCGGCCATCCGCGCAGGTCCCAGCTTCCGCCGAGGAAATACCTGCGGGCTTCCTTGCCGTGGTTGTAGAGGAATTCGAATCGCGAGGCGACTGCCGAGCGCAGTCCGATGCGGAAGTAGCGCCGGTAATCGAACATCACCGAGTAGTAGTTGACATTCGAATACCGGATGTCCGTCGTATACGAGAGCGTGAAATTGAAGCGGCTCCCGTCGATCGGTCCCGTCCAGTAATACAGCGCGTTGTCCATGACATAGGAGATCGAATTCGTCAGCAGCAGGGCCTTGCGCTGCCGGATCTCGGCGAGGGCTTCCTTGTCGGAATTGCTGAAGCTGAACGCGCCCTCGATGCGGCGGAATTTCGACATGGGATACGCCGCTGCGAAATACCCGCCGTACGCGCGTTCGTAGAAATACAGGTCGGGATCGAGCAGATCGTAGCGCCGTCCGGCGTAATGGAACACACCGTAACTGAACGGCGTCTTCCGCGCGAGCGAAAGCCGGGAGATGGCGATGTTGAAGCTCGAGAGCAGTTCGCTGGAAGTCTGGGCGGTGTTGGAAATCAGGAAGTAGTACCGGTCGTCGCCGAGCACATCGCTCATGCTCAGCGCCGCGCCTCCGAGCGTGCCGAACACGGGATCCGTGGAAATCGCGCTCTGCGCGATGTCGATCTCGTATTCCTTCTTGTAGCTGAGGCGTGAGGCGATGGTTGCGCCCTCCAGCGAAGGCACGGTCCACTGCGGTACCGCGCGCGCTCGCCGCGGCGCGTACGCGATCTCGAGCGAGTCAAGTCTGGCCGATATTTTCCGCAATCCATGGATCTGGAAACTCGAGGCCTCGTAAGTCGCGTAGAGGACGTCGCCCTCGGGAGTCCAGACCGGATCGAATGCGCTGGTCATGAAGCGCGAGAGCCGGCGCACGGCGGGCATGTCGACACGCGCATCATCCAGCTCGATGACATACAGATTGTGCGTGCCGCCGCGATCGTTCGTGCAGATGATGCTGCTTCCGTCCCCGGACCATGCCGGCGAGGCGTAGCTGCAGCTGTCCTGCGTCAGATAGCGAAGCGCTCCTGTTTCCAGGTCCATCATGAACAGCTGCTGCAGGCCATGCTCTCCCCGGGGCCCCCTGTCGGATGTGAAGACGATCCGATCGCCGTCAGGCGACCATGCGGGATCACGGTCGTCGTACAGATCCCGCGTCAGACGGAGCAGCGCACGGCTCGGTATATCGACGATGTACAGATCGCTCTCCCCCGCCTCGTTCAGCGCCGAGAAAACGAGCTTCGTCCCCTCCGGATTCCAGGAAGGGGAATTGACCATCACGAGCCCGTCGAACGACAGCGACTGCACGATCGCCTCGGCGTTCAGATCATAAAGGTGCAGCACATCCGATTCTCCGCTTTTCGTCACGAACGCGAGCATCCCGTCGCGGCTGACGGACATGCGGCTGCCGAGCAGATGGAAGGCCTCGAAGCGGTCGCTTTTCTCGCCCTCGAGCAGCAGCCTCGTCGGACCGCCGGTGAGCGACTTCATGTACAGTCCCGTATAGCCGGTGTTGTTGGCGATGTAGACGACGTAGGAGGAATCTCCCTTCGCGTAGTACACCGGCTTGGCGTTGAATCCCTGCCGCACGATGGGTGTCCCGGCGTCACTCGGAAGGTCATGCGTCGCGACGAGGGGGTAGAAGCGCCGGCGCAGGTCGCGCATCCACGCCCGGTCGAACTCCTCGTACCCCACGCCGACCGTCAGCCGGAAGACTTCCTGGAAATCCTCCGACATCCAGAAATTGTCGATCAGCTGCACGACCTTTTCCCTGCCGTACTCGCGCGCGATGAAACCCAGCGCGTCCTGCCCCTCCTTGTACATCAGGAAGCTGCCGCTGATGGCATAGATGTAGGACAGGGGAGCGAAATATCCGCTGAGCACCGCGTCGCGCAGGACCATCTCGGCCTGGGCATCCCATGTGGTCGAGAAGAATTCCGCCAGACCTTCGACGAACCACAGTGGCAGGTATCGGTCGGCGCGCTGCCCGTTGTTGCGCAGCGACCACTCGAGCTTGTTGTGCATGAACACGTGCACGAGCTCGTGATTGATCACGTGGCGGAACTGCTCCATCGATCCCGCGCTCGGGATCACCACGCGGCCCTTGATGAATTCGAAGAAACCGCCGACCCCTTCGGGAATGAATCCGGGTGTGACGTTCGTCTGCTGGAAGTGAATCGGCGAGGAATAGAAGATCAGCGGGATACGATGGTCGACGGTGAAGTTGAACTCTCTTTCGAGCTTGTCGAAGCTCTCCTCCGCGAAATGCGCTCCCTTCCCGGCCAGCTCCTCCATCTCGGGATAGTAATAGATGTCGAAGTGCTCGGTCCGGAGGATCTGCCAGTCGAAGTCGGTATACTGGACTTTGTTCCTCCCGAATGGCAGGAACTGTGCATGCAGCGGCGGAGAAATGGAGAGCGTGGGGATGAGGACGGCAGCGAGACACAGGGACAGGAGGGTACGGAGGACGGGACCGGAGGGACGCGACTTCCCGCATTGCGCTTCGTTCCTCCCGGCAAGGAGATCGCTATGTACGTGATGATGCTGCAACGGTCTCCATGTGTGCCGTCGTGTCTATTTCGCGAGCGCGGATTTGAGACGATTGATTTTCTCGATCGGGAAGGGATCCACACCGGTAGTCATGGCGAGATAGAAGCTAACCCAATCGCCGAGGCAAATCAATCCCAAAATCCGGGCGAGAGGATGCTCCTCCTCGGCATGGATTTCAATGATGTCGGCGGCGAACGGACGGATCAAATCGAGTGTCACGGCGATGCGCGTGCGGATCTGGGGCAGATCGTCCCTGTCATGCAGCACGATCACGGCAATGCGCCGCAGCAGATCTTCATTCTGCTCCCAGCCCACGATTTCATTGTGGTTCATCTCGGGGAAGACGTTGCTGTAGGCGAGCATCTTCGCGTTCTCCTCGATCTGGCAGCGCCACCGCAGCAGCACGGCGTCCAGGCCGAGCTGCGCTCCGTAGAGCAACGGGAGTTTTCCGCGCAGGCGCTCGGCGATGGCGATCGCCTTGTTGTTCGCGTCGCGATGATCGGCGTATTCGCGCGTGCAGCGCGCAAGCACCTCCAGCGCCGCCTGCAGGTCGGACTGCAGCAGGTCGAGGATGTCGAGACGTGCCGCGATCACGAGCAGCGGAAAGAACATGTACGCGAGCGCGCAGCGCGGGGCGAGTCCGCCTGGAATGATCGCGGCGGGAACACCCTCGGCGGCGGCCTTCTCGCGCAAGGCGCCGCCCGACGTCACTACGACGCATTGCGCGTTGCGGCGGCGGGCTTCGGCATAGGCGGCGAGCGATTCCTCCGTGCCGCCGGAGTAGCTCATCACGACGACCAGCGTATGCGCGTCGACATAGCCCGGGATGACGTATCCGCGATTGACGGCGATGGGAATGCGCGCCGTCCGCTCGGCGAACACGCGCAGCACGTCTCCGCCGATGGCCGAGCCGCCCATGCCGCAGACGAGCACGTTCCGCAGCGACGGACCATCGATGCCGCGAAGGTTGACGGTGTTTCCGACGTCGATCCCGGTCCGCGCCTGTCCGGGATACCCGGAGAGGACACTGTAGATATCATGGGAGTCGAGAAGGGCGATCTGCTGGGCGTAGTCGAAGCTGCTCATCGTTGTCCTGAATATGGGGAATTGCGTTCAGCCGGAGACGGCACCGGTTCCGCGCGCCATCTGCGCGAGGAGTTCGTCGCGCCGCTGCTCGTTGCCCGGCTTGCCGAGCAGGGCGAACATGTTGCGCTTGTACGCCTCGACTCCGGGTTGGTCGAAGGGATTGACGCCGAGCGCGTAACCGCACAGCGCGACCGTCGTCTCGAAGAAATACAGCAGCGCTCCGATGGATGCCGCGCTGATGGCCGGCAGCAGGATCGTGGCATTGGGCACGCCGCCTTCGAGATGTGCGAGCGCGGTGCCGCGCAGTGCGCTCGCGTTGATCTCGGCGAACGCGCTGCCGGCGAGATAGTTCAGTCCGTCGGTATCGTCCTCTTCCGCGGGCACGGTGATGTCGCCCGTTCCGGACTCTGCGAAAAGGAAGGTTTCGAAAAGGCGGCGCTCCCCGTCCTGGATGTACTGTCCCATCGAATGCAGATCCGTGGTGTTGCCGACGGCCGCCGGGAAGATGCCCTTGCCGTCCTTCCCCTCGCTCTCACCGAACAGCTGCTTCCACCACTCCGCGACGGAGGCGAGTCGCGGATGGAAGGAAGCGAGAATTTCAATGGTCTTCCACTGCCGGTAGAGCGCGTCGCGCAGCATCGCATAGCGGAGCGCGGGATTCAGATCGGGATCCGGACTCCGGGTGAGTTCACGCATGGCACTGGCGCCGTCGAGCATGGCCGCGACGTCGATGCCGGCTGCGGCGATGGGAAGAAGGCCGACCGGGGTCAGCACCGAGAAGCGCCCGCCGACGTCGTCGGGGATGACGAAGCTGCTGTACCCTTCTTCTTCCGCCAGACGGCGCAACGCGCCGCGCTGTGCGTCCGTCGTCGCATAGATGCGCCTTGCGGCCTCCACCCTGCCGTAACGCCGCTCCATCCACTGCCGGAGCACGCGGAATGCCAGGGCAGGTTCCGTCGTGGTTCCGGATTTCGAGATCACATTCACGCAAATTCGCCTGTCCGCGTGCGCGTCCATCAGCGCGCGAAGATACGCGCCGTCGATGTGGTGGCCGGCATAGAGAATTTCAGGACCATCGGACGCGAAGGGCGCGCGAAGTGCCTCGATCACGGCGCGGGCGCCGAGGTAGGAACCGCCGATGCCGACGACGATCAGAATATCGGCGTCGTTGCGGATGCGCTCCGCGGCATCCAGCACGGGGGACAACCCGGCGTGTGCGTTCTCGGGCAGGTCGATCCAGCCGAGGAAATCCGCGCCGGGCCCGCTGCGCGCGTTCAGCTTCTCCTGCGCTCCCGAGATGCGACCGCGCGCGGCGTCCATCGCTGCCGCGTCGACTGCATCGAGCGTGTTGGCGTAGTCAATGCGAATGCGTGCATCCATCTCAGCCTCCGTTATCTCCGTTCGACAACGCCGCGATGAGATGAGGATGCCGCTCGCGCATGTAGGTCTCCAGATATTCCCGCACTTCCACTGATGTCGGCAGCCGGAGGACTTCCTCCGCCATGCGCCGCGCCTCGTCGAAGCTTGTGGAGCGGATGATCCTCTTCACCTCGGGAATGACCGATGGCACCATCGAGAATTCATCGAGTCCGAGGCCGAGCAGCAGGATCGTCGCGAGAGGATTCCCCGCCATCTCTCCGCACATGCCTACCCAGACCTCGCCCTCATGGCCGGCGTTGATGATGTCGCGTATCGCGCGGATGACGGCGGGATGGAATTCCTGATACAGATCCGCGATCAGCTCGTTGTTCCGGTCGACCGCCACGAGGTACTGCACGAGATCGTTCGTCCCGATGCTGAAAAAATCAACGCGGCGTGCGAGTTCTTCCGCGACGAAGATCGCGGACGGCACTTCGATCATCAGTCCCACTTCCATGTGCTCGTCGAAAGGCACCAGCTCGTCGAGCAGTTCCATTTTCACCTCCTCCAGCACGGACAGCGCCTCGTCGAGTTCGGCCACCCCGGAGATCATGGGGAACATGATCTTGATGTTCTTCATCGAGGAGGCACGGAGTATCGCCCGCAGCTGATGCCGGAAGATGTCGGGCTTGTCGAGCATCATGCGAATGCCGCGCCAGCCGAGGAAGGGATTCATCTCCTGCACCCCGCTGTCGAGCAGCTTGTCTCCGCCGACGTCAAAGGTGCGGAAGATCACCGGCTGCGGATACATCGAGTACGCGATCTCGCTGTATTCGATGTACTGCTCCTGTTCGGAAGGAAAATCGCCTTTCGAGATGTACAGATGTTCGGTGCGATAGAGCCCGATGCCCCTGGATCCCTGCGTGATGATGTATTCGAGTTCGTTGACGAATTCGGCATTCGCGGAGAGTTCGACCTTGTGTCCGTCCGTCGTCTCGCACGGGAGATCGACCAGGTCCGCGAGTTCCGCTTCCAGCCGCTCGATGCGCGCGATCTTCCGGGCGTACTCCTGCTGATGCGCCTCGGTGGGATGCACGATCAGCAATCCGTGCTGTCCGTCGAGTATGACGGGATCGCCCGTGGAAATTTCCTTCGACGCTCCGTGAAGCGCCGTTACGGCGGGAATCTTCAGCGACCGTGAGAGAATGGCGGCATGCGAGGTGATACCGCCGAGGTCGGTCGCGTAGCCGAGCACGTCGTTGCGGCTGAACAGCAGCGTGTCGGACGGCGTCAGCTGTTCGGCGACGATGACGTGTTCCCCTTCCACCGTCGAGTGCAAACGCTTTTTCTGCAGATTGCGCATGATGCGCTGCCCGACCTCGTCGAGATCAATCATGCGATTGCGCAGCGCCGGGTCTTTTGCCCTGTTCAGCATGAGGCGGTATTTCTCGAGTTCGCCGTGGATGAGGAAGTCCGCGTTCTTGCATTCCTGGCGCAGCCGCCTGTCGAGCGCCTTCCGCATTTCGGGATCGTCGAGCATCATCAGCTGGCTCTGGAAGATCAGCGCGGCGTTCGCGTCGAGCTTCTCCTCCGCGAAGGCGACGATCTTCTCCAGTTCCGCGCGCGCCCGGTCCATCGCGTCGGCGAGAAGCCCGATTTCCGTCTCGACCTCGCTGGCGCTGAGAATCCGCTCGCTGACGTACACTTCCTCCCTCTCATAGACATAGGCGGGACCGATTGCGATGCCGCCCGAGGCGGAGAGCCCCTTGTAGATCCGTTCCTCGTTGCTGTTGTCCACGCGAGAATTCCTCGTTGTCGTGAAAGGAAATCAGAGTTCGCCGAAACCGTCGTCGAACAGCTGGACGACGGCTTCGGCCATATCCGCCTCATCGGCACCCACGAAACTCAGTACGAGCGTCGATCCCTGTTCGGCCGCGAGCGTCATCACACCGATGATGCTCTTGCCGTTGATTTCAAATCCGTCCTTCTTGATGTAGAATTCGGATTCGTAGCGCGCCGCCGTTTTGACAAGTGTCGCGGCGGGACGCGTGTGCAGCCCCGAGCGGTTTTTGATTGTGACAGTGCGTTCTATCATGCGCGTCAGCTTTTCCTTTCGAGGAGCATGCGTGCGAGCCACACCAGCATCTGGCGTCCATCATTTTCCTCCAGCGCGTCGAGCGCACGGACGGAGGCTTCCGTGTCCCTCTCGATCTGCTCGCGCGCGATATCCAGCACACCGCAGCGGCGGTAGACGTCGGTCACGCGCTCGACGAGTCCATCAGCGGGCGCGCGTCGCGTGGCCACGGCCTGCAGCAGCGCGAGATCGTCACCCTCGGTTCTGTGCAGAGCCTTCACCAGGAGGAAGGTCTTCTTTCCCTCCATGATGTCGCCGCCAATCGGTTTCCCGAATGCGGTCTTGTCCGCCACCACGTCGAGCAGGTCGTCCTGCACCTGGAACGCGCGCCCGATGCAGCGCGCGTATTCGACCAGCGCCGAGCGGCGCGCCGTGTCGGCGCCCCCGATGATCGCACCCATCTCCGCGGAGATCGAAACCAGCCGGCCTGTTTTCTTGCCGATCATCATCATGTAATCCGCCTCGCTCACCGTCGGGAGCAGCTCGAACTCCTTGTCGTAGCTCTGTCCCTCGCAGACCTCGATCACACCGTCGGTGAACACGCGTGTAAGGGCGCGGATGTCGCCTTTCTCGGTATTGAGCAGGGTCTTGTACGCGATGCCCATGAGTTCGTCGCCGACGAGGATGGCGACGTTTGCGTCCCACTTCCGGTGCACGGTCTCGCGGCCGCGCCTCGTATCGGCATGGTCCATGATGTCGTCGTGCACGAGCGTGAAATTGTGCAGGATCTCCACTGCCACACCGGCGTCGATCGCGTCCCGGGCGCTGCCGCCCGCCGCTTCGCAGGCCAGCATGACAAGGACGGGCCGGATCCGCTTCCCCCCGCCGCTCAGCACATAGCGCGCGGGTTCGTACATGGTGACGGGACTGTCGCGATCGATCACCGTCGCGAGACGCTCGTCGATCAGGGCGCGGTATTCGTTGTAGCGGGCAAGGAAACGATGCATGGATGCGTTGGTTCTTACGGGTTCATTGTGGGAGTGGACCGGCGCCGATGCGAATCACCCTTCTCTCGTGCTGACGATCGGTCTTCGCTTGAGCTGCTCGATGGTCGCGGCGCCGGTAAGGAACATCACGCCGACCAGGTCGTGCTTCCAACCGCAGAGACGGTTGCGAAGTCCCTCGGGACCGCTGCCAAACAGCGCGGTGAGCAGGGGACGCGCCGCGCCTGCGAGTTCCGCGCCGAGAGCGAGGCACTTGGCGATCATCACGCCATCGGTGATTCCGCCCGATGCGATCAGGCGCAGGTCCGGATGACGGTTGATGCGAAGCTCTTCGAGGGCTCGGGCGGTCGGAATGCCCCAGTCCCAGAATTGTGGCGACACTTCGCAGCCGTCGCGCCGTCGCAGCATTTCCACACCGGCCCAGCTCGTGCCGCCGGCGCCGGCGATATCGATCCACTGCACACCGACCTCATGCGCGCGCATGGCCGCTTCACGCGAGATGCCGGCACCGACCTCCTTGAGGATCACCGGGACCTCGAGCGCACGCACCAGCATCGAAAGTCCGTCCAGCACGCCACGGAATCTCGGCTCGCCTTCCGGCTGCAGGAATTCCTGCAGAGGATTCGTGTGCACCACGAGCGCATCGGCTTCGAGAAGATCGACCATGTACTGAGCGGGACGCGCATCCCGCATCGCGGCCACTTCCACGGCGCCGATATTCGCGAGTATGGGAATGTCCGGACCGTTGCGCCGCAGGATGCGGTAGGATTCATGGTACCTGTCGTTTTCCAGCGCCTGCCGCATGCTTCCCGCACCGAGCGCGATACGCAGATCCTGGCAGGCCTCGGCTAGCGCACCATTGATGCGCTCCGCTTCGTCGTATCCGCCGGTCATGCCCGTCACGAGCAGCGGAAAGGAAAGCCGGTACCCGAGAAACTCCGTCGAAGGATCGATGTCCTCCGTGTTCAGTTCGGGCAGCGCATTATTAATGAAGTCCCAGTCTTCGAGACCGTTCGTTTTCTCGCGGAACGAAACCTGTTCGCTGACGCAGAGATCGACGTGATCCTTCTTTCGCGACGGTGTGCCCGGCATGAGCGCGCCCTGTTGAACAGCGGAAACTCCCGATTCAGCAGCGGGAGGGCCATTTTGGCATGGTCAGGAATAATACGAAAGAATGGGGGAAAAAGCGAAAACGACCACCGGATGCGGCCGTCCTCGCGAGGTACGCGATCCGCTGTGCTCCTACACGCCTTCCGCCTTGCTCAATCCGTCCTTGAGAAACCGCAGGAACTCCTCCGGCTTCCGGGTCAGGCCGGGGAAAGTCGTGAGCTGCCGGTCGTCGGGCGACATCGTGACATAGAGCGGCAGGGCGACCGTACCGAAGCGGGATTGCTGGAAGGCACGGTTGCGGTCGTAGACATCGCCCTGGCCGTCGGTATACAGCCGGACGCGGACGAACTGATCGAGCAATCCCTGCACATCCTTGCGCGGAAAGATGTTCGCCTCCATCCAGCGGCAGTTCGTGCACGCGAAGCCGGTGAAGTCGATGAAGATGGGCTTGGATTCCGCCTTCGCCGCCTCGAGCGCTTCGTCATAATCGGAATACCAGGTGGTTTCCTCCGTTTTCACTCCTCCCATCTTCCCGGCGTCGCCCAGCGATGCCGCCGTGATCGTTTCGGAGTAGTTCATGGGCGGGAGGAAGGCGTCGAGTTCGCCGAGCGGCTTGTCGTTGAGCCCGGTGAACAGGTAGATCGAGACGCCGAAAAAGAAGATGGACCACAACATCCGGAGCACACCGACCTTCTCCAGCTTGCTGTCGTGCGGAAGTTCGAAGGTGCCGATCAGGTACAGCGTGATCAGCGCGCCGATGCCGACCCAGAAGCTCAGGAAGAGATCGCGGCTGAGGATTCCCATGCTCCAGATGAGATCGACGTTGGAGAGAAATTTCATCGCGAACGCGAGTTCGAGGAAACCCATCGTCACCTTGACGGAATTGAGCCAGCCGCCGCTCTTGGGCATGGATTTCATCCACGACGGGAAGAGCGCGAGCAGGAAGAACGGCAGTGCGAACACCGTGGAGAACGCGAGCATTCCAACGATCGACCACCAGATCTCTCCTTCCGCAGCCGCGACCATGACCGTGCCGACGAAGGGCACCGTGCAGGTGAAGCTCGTCAGCGTGAATGTCAGTCCCATGAGCAGGAGGCTCACGACGCCCTGGCCACTGCCCGAGGCGACCGTCAGCTTCGTCAGTATTCCCGACGGAACGACGATTTCGAACAGACCGAACAGGTTGAGCGCGAAGACGATGAACACCGCCGCGATCAGGAGGTTCATCCATGGATTCGCGGCGAATTTGTTGATCCCCGACGCGCCGAATATCAGCGCGAGCAGTATCCCCAGGCCCGTGAAGGTGAAAATGATTCCGAAGGAATAGATGAGCGCGTCGCGAACGGACTGGAAGCGCGTGGCGGCCTCGCGCTTGGTGAAAAAGCTGACGGTGATCGGAATCATCGGAAATACGCAGGGCGTGAGCAGCGCGAGGGCGCCGACGGACATCGCGAGTCCGATATACGCCCACAGCCCTTCCTCCTTCGCCTTCGCGACGTCCCGCTGATCGCCGTATCCGAGGGATTCCTCCTCCTCGCCGCCGGCATCTCCCGCGGACTCCGCGCTCTCCCCTGCACCGGACGCGGCAGTCTCGACGGAATCAGCCGCCGCGATTCCGGCCGCATCCTCCTCGACGGATTGCAGCGCGGCCTCATCGGCTTCGACCGTGATGTCGAAAGGGACCTCGACCGTCTTCGGCGGCAGGCACATGCGGTCGTTGCATGCCATGAACGTCACTTCGACGACGGCCTTCTGCGCGCCCGGTTTCGCGTTCGCCTTTACCTTTGCCGTGACGGTGAAGGTCACGTCCTTGTCGTAATACTCGGTGTCGATGCCGAAATTCTCGTCGTACTTCACAATCGGCTTCGGCTGCCGGATCTTCCCCGTGCGCGTGAACGCGCCGCCCTTGGCAAACGCGATCTCGGTGGGAACCGGCCCCTCTTCCTGCGGCGTGGTCGAGTAGATATGCCAACCGTCGATGACGTCGGCCGTGACTTTCACTTCCACGGTCGCACCGGCCTTGACCGTCGCGGCAACCGGCTTCGCACTCCATTTCGCGGCTTCCTGTGCCGCGACGCCGGACGTGAGCAGGATGGACAACAGAGCGACGATCGGGATCAACACAGCGATTTTTGTCATTTGGGCATCGTTTTCCGGTACGAAATCAGTCAATTAATGAAAAGTACGAACTTCGGTCGCCAGCGGCAACGCAAAAAGTAGGATGCACGAGACTGTCGTCAGGACGCAGAACTCTGCCGCAACGGCATTTAAGAGTAACCACGGATTGCACAGATTACACAGATTGATTCTTCGAGCGCTTCCCGGAAATCCGAGGGCGTACCCCGAAGGTGGGGTCAACGTCGGAACATCCGAGATGCGCCTCGAAAATTCAATCTGTGTAATCCGTGTAATCTGTGGTTACTCTTCACCTGTCAGTACCCGTACACCTCGCGACCCGAGCCGCGCTTCTCCAGCTTGATGTCCTGCAGCTGCGCGGCCTTCAGCCGCAGCACGAAGTAGAAATTCCGGAGAGGACCAGTGGGCACCCAGTTGAAATCCATTTCCCAGCAGTGCAGGTCCTTGCGGATGTTGATCTCCGGGGCGCCGATTTCCCTGTTGACGATGTCGTAGTACCCGCGCACGGTGAAATGCAGGCTCGGTGTGAGGCTGAAGGTGAGGTTCGCGCGCAATCCGGAGTTCCGCGTCTTCTGTTCGGGATTGAACTGGCTCATCGTGTAGTCGTAGCCGAGCGAGAGGTTCCACGGAATGCTGAAATTGTACGGCGCCTTCGGATCGAGCGTCACTGTACGCGCGCGCCCTTCCTCTTCTTCGTCCGATACCTGCAGCGCGGTGTCCGATTTCGCGGCCGCAGACTTGAACATGTCGCTCGAGATCGTCGTGGAGAGGTTGATGCTGAAATACGTCAGGCGCGCGATCCCCGCTCCCTCCTGATCCCAGAGGTAGCGGTCGATATCCCCTCCGCGGACGACGGTGCGGCGCACGCCGGTAGAATCGGTCTCGTAGACGGAATTCTGCCACACGTAAGGCGAGAAGGTCGCACTGCCGTAGATGTCGAGCAGACCCTGGATGCTCGTACGGAAGTTAAGATTCACCGGCGCGAGCTTCATGCTGTCCTTGACCATGTTGTAATTCGAACTCGCCTGCAGCGTGAAGAGCTGGAATTTCCGGGGCGTCTGCGTGGTGTCGTCCGCGCGCGGCTCGAGCTTCATCTCGAAGATATTGGACAGGCTCATCCCGATGGTCTGTGACTCTCCGGCGCCCACGCCGCCGAACACTTCGCCCGGCCGGTACGAGAAACCTGAGTACGGATCGTAGCGCACGTCGCTGCCCGTGCTGTCGACGTAGCTCTGGTAGTATCCCCAGCTCTCCTTCGAGAAATCCGGGTTCCAGATGTAGCTGACCGAGGGCTGCAGCGTGTGCCGGATGCCCACGATGCCGAAAGCATTGGGTTCGAGCATGCCGTACAGCTTCGTGCTGGCGGTCAGGCTCGCGCGGAAGGTACGGTACGTGAAGAATCCGCTGACATCGCGCGCCTGCACCGTGGAATCGGCTGCATCGTAATAGTGCTCGAGCCGGTGATCGTACCAGACTTCGTCGTAGGAAAAATTCGGCGAGATCGTGAAGAAGCCGAATTTCGGCGTGGCGAGAAGCGAAACCGAATGCTTCATGCCGCGCCGGTCGAAGCGTTCCTTCGCCTTCACGAATTCGTTCTTCGTCGAGTCGTATTCCTCTGTGCTGTACTCCTTCAGCTCGATGCGGTTGAGCGCCTTTCCGCTGTAGTTGAAGCCTATCATCTCATACCAGGCCTGGTCGCCGAAACCGGCGTCGCTGCGGAACGGGTAGATCTGCGACTGATTGAAGGAAAGATCGGGCAGCGACATCGTGTAGGTGCCGTTGACCAGGTTCTGATCCCGCGTGATGCCGAGCGACATGCTGCGGCTCGTCCCTTCCCAGTTCTTGGTGTACAGCGCGGCGGATCGGGCGTTCTGCTTCAGCAGTTCGTTGATGTTGTTGCTGTATTTCTGATAGTAGGAATTCGTGAGAAAGGAGAAATTGACGTTCAGCTGCGAGCTGGGATCGATCTCCTGGTTGTGCGTGATCGACAGGCTCCAGTCCGTCCCCGGCTGATCGTCGGGAGAAATCACGTCACCGATGTAGTAGGTCTGCCTTCCGTAGGTGGCGGAGATCGAACCCGAGAAATTGTAGCGCAACGCGTAGCGGACGTCGCTGCGCAGGAGGTAACCGCCCTTGGAGTAGACGTCGCCGGTCAGCGACAGATCCCAGTAATCGCTCATCGCCAGGTAGTACCCGCCGCGCAGCAGGTAGCGCCCGCGCGTGGGACTCTGTCCGAACGCGGGGACAAGGATGCCGGAACTGCGCCCCTTGCTTGTGGGGATCACCGCGAAGGGCAGCCAGAGCAGCGGGATGTCCTCGACGTAGAACGTGATCGGCCGCGCGACCACGACTTCGTCCGGGACGAATTTCATTTCCGCCGAACCGAAGTAGTAATGCCTGTGATCGGGATTGTCGCAGGTGGTGTAACGCCCGCCGCCGATGAAATACTCGTCCGCGGAATTCCGCTTGATGCGTTCGCCGAGGTAGAAGCCGTCGTCGATGGCCGTCTCTCCCCGCGTGATCACCCCCTTCTCGGTCTTGAAATTGAAGGTCATTGCCTCGCCGGTATACTCGTCCGCGCCCTCCTTGAGCACCGGCGTCCCCTTCAGTTTTCCGCCGGCGGAGGAATCCGGCACACCGCTCGCCTCGATTGTCGACTTGTCCCAGTTCACGGTGATGCGAGCAGCGCGGACCGCGGTCTGGCCGTAGTCGATCGCCGCCTCGGTGTACAGGTGCATCTTCTTGTCGTCGAGGACATAGTACACCGAATCCTGCGCCTTGTAGGTGATGATCGTGTCTACCGCGTCGTTCCGCGCGAAGAGCGTCAGGCTGTCGCTTTCCATGCGCAGGGAATCAAGGCTCCGGAGGGAATCCGGCGCGAGCGCCTCGAGCGAATCGTCGGCGACGCCTGCGCGGCCGAGCGAATCGTCGGCGACGCCTGCGCGGCCGAGCGAATCGCCGGCGACGCGTGTGCGACCGAGCGAATCGCCGGCGATGCGTATGCGGCCGGGCGAATCCACGGCGGTGCTGCTGTCGGGCAGGATCTGCGCGTGCGAAACATGCGGCAGCGCAGCACCGCCCGCAAGAAGCGCGATGATGCAGGTCACGATATGGATTGCGTCTTTCACGTATGCGTGGTCCCATCCGCGGAGCGCACGGCGCCGCCGCATCCGCGGAAATCGGATCGTGGTAAGGTACGAAATCGGCTTGTGCGGAGAAACGGCGAATCTCACGACCCGTACCGACAGTTGCGGTTTTTCCGTACTTTGATGCAATGCATCCGTTCTACCATATCTCACCACTGTATCATGCCGAAGACAGCGAGCGCCTCGGCGGGGCGACAGCGCGCGCGGGCGAACATCGCGATCCCTTCGAACGGGACCGGGCGCGCATCATCCACAGTTTTTCCTTCCGGCGCCTGCAGTCGAAGACGCAGATATTCGCACTCAACGAATCCGAATTCCTGCGCACGCGGCTGACGCATTCGCTCGAGGTAAGCAATCTCGGACGCGGACTCGCGGCGGTCGTGAACCGGCTGATCTGGCCGGGCTATCCGCTCGGCACGGTGAAGGAGGAGTTCGAGCCGCTCGGGGGCCCCGTCGACACGAGCCTGATCGAAGCCGCCTGTCTCGCGCACGATCTGGGACACCCGCCCTTCGGCCACCGCGGGGAGGAAGCGCTGAATCATTGCGTGTGGACACGCTGGCCCGGCCGCGACAACGGTTTCGAAGGGAACGGGCAGACGCTCCGCCTGCTGAGCAACGACACGCTCGAGGCGCATGGCGAGCGCCACGGCCTCAACCTCACCCGCGCAACGCTGCAGGCAGTGTTGAAATATCCCGGCCCCTACGCCGACCTCGTGAATACCGCCGCGTATCCCGCGGAAGCCCCATGTCCGCCCTTCAAACCCTGGGCGCCGCCGAAGTGCATCCATAACGAGGAAGCCGCGCTGCTCGACTGGCTGCTCGCCCCCTTCCCCGCGCGCGACCGCGAACGCTTTCTGAGCATCGAACGCAGAAACGGAAAGCACTCGCGGACACGGCACAAGACCCTCGAGGCGAGCATCGTCGAACTTGCCGACGACATCGCCTATGGCACGCACGACGTGGAGGACGCATTCTTCTCGAAACTCATCACTCCTGACCGGATCATCGGGTATCTCGACCGCGCGCGCTTCGACGATCCGGCGGTGCACGATCGCTACACGCAGCTGATCGTGCAGATGGCGCGCGGCGCGGGCAGCGGCAGCCGCGACGCGGTGCATGAGAAGAAGGGCGCGGCATCGGCGCTCATCAGCATGCTGATCTCCGCCGCCGAGCTGCAGGCGGACGACGGGTTCGAGCACCCGCGGCTCCGGTGGAACATCACCCTTCCGCCCGATCATCGCATGGTGCTCGACGCGCTGAAGGACTCCGTGTACGATCACGTGATCAATGGTCCCGCCGTGCAGAGCCTCGAATACCGCGGCGGCATCATCATCCAGCGCATGTTCGAAGCGCTGCATCAATCCCCGGAACTGCTCGGCGGAAAGCATGGCCACCTGCTCCGCGAAGCGCACGACGAGCCCGCGCGCCTGCGCGTGCTCGCCGACTACATCGCGGGAATGACGGACACCTACGCCGAGCGCATGCACAATCGGCTGTTCCAGCCGGGGAGCGGGTCTCTCTTCGACCGCGTGTAGGCATCAACCGGCGGGAGAATCCGGCTCACTATTCTCCTGCCACCGGCCTTCGATCCAATAACCCGTACTCTTCAACAAACCACTTCATCAGATCCAATGAAACGCATAATCCTCCTCCCCTTGCTTCTCATGCTGACGACCGCATTCACGAGCGCCCAGGAAACGGACTCCAGCGGCTACCGTTTCACCATGGTGAAATCGCTCGCGGCCACACCGGTGAAGAACCAGTTCCGGACCAGCACATGCTGGAGCTTTTCGGCGATCTCGCTGCTGGAATCCGAGCTGCTGCGGATGGGAAAGGAGGAATTCGATCTCTCGGAAATGTTCATCGTGCGGAACGTGTACGAGCGCAAGGCGCGGAAGTACGTGCGCCTGCACGGCAGCGCCACCATGGCCGGGGGCGGGGCGTTCAATGACGTGCCCGCGATTCTCGGGGACCTCGGCATGGTGCCGGAGGAGGCCTATCCCGGGCTTTCGTACGGGTCGGAGAAGCACATGCACAACGAACTCGACGCCGTGCTGCGCGGATACGTGGATGCGGTCGTCAAGAACGGCAACGGGAAACTCAGCACCGCCTGGCACCGGGGACTGCAGGGCATACTCGATGCCTACCTCGGCCCGGTACCGGAGAAATTTTCCTGGAAGGGAAAGCAGTATTCGCCGCGCGGCTACGCGGACGAGGTGCTCGGGCTCAATCCAGACGACTACGTCCTTTTATCCTCCTACACGCACCATCCCTTCTATCGCCCGTTCGTGCTCGAGGTGCCGGACAACTGGGATTTCGGTGCCGTGTACAACCTGCCGGTCGACGAGCTGATGCGCACGATCGATCACGCCATCGAGTCGGGCTACACCGTGGCCTGGGCCAGCGACAACAGCGAGAAGGGATTCAACTTCAGGAAGGGCATCGCCATCGTGCCCCTGAAGGATTGGGACGACATGTCGAAGGGTGAAGCGGACAGTGTCTTTCTCACTCCGGGTCCGGAAAAGACCATCACGCAGGAGATGCGCCAGGCCGCCTTCGACAACTATGCGACCACCGACGATCACGGAATGCACATCACCGGTTATGCAAAAGATCAGTTTGGGAACATTTTT
>CAZWNO010000058.1:0-295 GCA_964635845.1 uncultured Chromatiales bacterium | reverse complement strand
ACAGTGCGAAGTACTATTACGTCAAGAACTCCTGGGGACTGAACAACAGCAAGTACAATGGTTGGTTCTACGCTTCCGCACCATTCGTCGCGTACAAGACAATGTCCATCATGCTGAACAAAAACGCGATTCCTGGAGATATCCGCGGCAAACTCGGACTGTAGCGCCACTCCATCGGACAATATGCTTTTGGCAATACGCCGAAGCCTCCTGGACGGGGATCAATGTCCCAACGCTCCAATGCTCCAATGTTCCGATGTTCGGTTCGGGGTGCTGGTGTTTATCCATGTGGCCG
>CAZWNO010000057.1:0-24686 GCA_964635845.1 uncultured Chromatiales bacterium | reverse complement strand
GGCGACGCGCAGGGTTCCCCGCAGCTTGTTGACGACCAGCGTCGCGAGCGCCTCACCCTCGACATCCTCGGAGATGATGAGTATCGGACGTCCCTGCTGGGCGGTCTTCTCGAGTATCGGCAGCAGGTCCTTCATGCCGCTGATCTTCTTGTCATGAATGAGGATGTACGGATTCTCGAGCTCGGCTTTCATCGACTCGGTGTTCGTGACGAAGTACGGGCTCAGATAGCCACGATCAAACTGCATGCCTTCGACGACTTCGAGCAGTGTCTCCATTCCCTTTGCTTCTTCGACGGTGATGACGCCGTCCTTGCCGACCTTCTCCATCGCGTCGCTGATCAGCTTGCCGATGGCCATGTCGTTGTTGGCGGAGATGGCGCCGACGTTGGCGATGGACGCCTTGTTGTCGCCGATCTCCTGGCTCATTTCACGGAGCCCCTCGACGACCTTGATCACGGCCATGTCGATGCCGCGCTTGATGTCCATGGGATTGGCGCCGGCCACCACGTTCTTGAGTCCTTCACGGACGATGGCCTGTGCGAGCACCGTGGCGGTCGTCGTGCCGTCGCCGGCGACATCGCTGGTCTTGGACGCCACTTCGCGCACCATCTGCGCGCCCATGTTCTCGATCGGATCCTCGAGCTCGATTTCCTTCGCGACAGTCACACCGTCCTTGGTCACGGTGGGAGCGCCGAATTTCTTGTCGATCACCACGTTGCGGCCTTTCGGACCGAGCGTGACCTTCACGGCGTTGGCAAGCTGGTCAACACCGCGCTTGAGCGCGTTTCTCGCGTCTACATCGTACTCGATGATTTTCGCTGCCATGAGTACCTACTCCTTTTCTTATCGTGTAATTGTGAGTGATTTCAATTTCATGTCCACCGGGAGGAGGCTCTGAAACATCGGAGCGCTGATTCCTTTTCCGGCGCTTGCCCTGTCAGCCGACGATCGCGAAAATGTCGTTCTCGCGCATGATCAGATAATCGTCGCCGTCCACGGTGACCTCGGTGCCCGAATACTTTCCGTACAGCACCTTGTCGCCAACCTTCACCTCCATGGCGATTTTTTTGCCGTCGTCGCTGATCTTGCCCGGTCCGACCGCGATGACTTCGCCCTGCTGCGGTTTCTCTTTTGCCGTATCAGGAATGTACAGACCACCTGCGGTCTTCTCTTCGGCTTCCAGAGCGCGCACAATGACCCGATCCGCGAGAGGTTTCAGATTCATTGCCATAACTGTAATCCTCCAAATGACTGTTGTGTGTATAGGGATTGCTTTAAAGTTAGCACTCTTCTTGATAGAGTGCTAACATAAAAAATAATTGCGCGAAAGTCAATACCATTATAAACGACAAAATGGCATGCCGTATGCCATTTTGTCTGTCCGTTTGAAATGTCGGAAGCAATTCTGCCTGATCCCTCGAAATTCCGCGTTTCTGCACACTCTTGTGTGACGAGTACAGCGGAACAGCGTGTTCTCACAGCCGCCTTATCCGCCTGCTGCGGATTCTCAGAGCCGCCACATCCTCTCATGAAGCTGACGAAAGACGAGCAGGACGCCAACTTCCAATGACACGGTGAAATTATCACTACGCGCTTCGTTGCAGGTACCCTCGGCAACCCCGTACGCGAGCAGCGGCCCCTGAAAAGGATACCGCAGTCCGGAATAATGAACGCCTCGTGCGGCGGCGAGGGGCACGATGCTGACCCGGTCGCCAGGACTGCTTGTGAATTCCGTGGACGACGTGATGATATCCACTCGATAATGGGTATCGAAAAGGACGATGCGGAACGCGTCGACGTAACGCAGAAGGATGGAGAAGTTACCGAGTGTATGGTCGAGGAGCCTGCCCGTGACACCGCAGACTGCCACCGTCCGCATCCCGCGCGCGCGGAGCAGGATCAGCGCTTTCTCGAAATCGGTATCGTCCTGGCGTTCGAGATGAAGGAAGGGGACGCCCGCGCGCTTGTAATGCGCGCGGGTGTCTTCCGTGATCGAGTCGAAATCCCCGATGATGGTATCGGGCATGATGCCTGCATTTCGCGCGGCGTTCGCGCCACCATCCGCACACATGACGGAGTCGACCTGCGAAACCAGGGCACGCAGAACACGGCGGGATGTCATCTCGCCGTTGCAGATCAGGAGTGCGCTCGGACGTTCATGCATCGGTAATGCTCCTTTCGAGGATATGCGATATCTTTATATCCCGAATACGATGTCGAAAAAATAATTGCGTTCGGCGGCGACAAAGAACTGATCGCCCTCGCCGCTTTGCGCGTACAGCCGGTCAAAGATGTTGTTGACACTCAGGCGCAGGTCCAGGGAACGCAGTCCGAGCAGCGGCGGCGTACGATACGAGAGTGACGCGTTCCATACGGAGTACGGATCGACGAAATTTCCCGTACCGTCGAGATCGTCGGAATAGCGCCGGCCCTCGAGGTTGTCGGTGTACTGACGTCCCACGTACTTGAAGGTCAGCACGCCTGTCAAGCCGTTCTTCCGCCAGGTGAGCTTGACGTTCGCGAGCTGCTCGGGAAAGCCGGCGATGCGGTTGCTTCCGAGATCGAACGCTGTGGTACTGCCTTCGTCGTCGTCCGCGTAGACGATGTACTTTTCCAGCCGGCTTCGGCTGAGCATACCGTTCACGTCGATCCTCAGGTCGCGCAGCGGGAACCACTGCGCGGACAGCTCCAGACCCATGTGCCGTGTCCGGTCGGCGTTCCCGGTGATAGGCTGGCCGAAACGATCGAGACCCCCGCTCTTGACGATCTCGTCGCTGAAGTCCATCACATACCCATTGACCAGGAGACGGTATCGTTCACCCGACACGCCGGCGCCGAGTTCGAGGTTCAGCAGTTTCTCGGGTTTCACGAATGGCCGATCGAAGTCATACGCTCCGTTCGCGCCAGTTTCGAACTGCGGGATCGCACCTCCGCTCGATTCTGCCGCGTCATAGAGATTTTTCAAGCGGGGTTCGCGGTGGGTGTAGGATAGGTTGCCGTAGATATTCACTTCGTCGCTGACATTGTAATTGACGCCGATACGGGGATTGACGAACTGGTAGTCGGTGTGGAAATCGGTGCCGACGTATTTCTCGTCGAATATGGAGTAGCGGTTGAACACGTATTGCACGTTGCCCATGACGTTGAGGCGCGACGACAGGCGGTACTGCTCCTGCACGTACACCGCAGCGATGTCCTTCCCCCCGCGGTACTCGTAGTAATGCCTGCCGGGGTCGATGCCCGCGGGCAGCTGCTCCGCCCATTCGATTCTGCCCCAGTGCTCGCTCCTGTGATACCGCAGTTCGAGGCCTGCTGTCAGCGTCCCCTCATCGTGCGAATATGTGACGCGGGGAAGCCAGCCCACCTGCCGGTTGTCCACCCAGGCGCGGATGATGGGATTTGCGGGATCGGCTGCGTTCTCGAAACCAAACTCCGGGGTGAGGCGATAGTAGGCCGCGTCCGTCCATCCCGTCCCGTCGTAGTCGAAATATCCTTGACCGACGGTGTAGAAAAGCGCGCTGTTGAGTGTCAGTCGATCGGATGCGGACCATTCGTTCAGAAGCTCGAAATGTGGCTGGCTGAACTGCTCGTGTTCCTGTTTGCGGCGCGGCGACACCCAGGTGTACGCATCGTTTTCGGCTTCCCAGTAATTGTAGTTTCTGCGCCGTTCGTCCCGGTTCGTGACCGCGAATTTCGGGAGACCGTAGTACGCGAGCCCGTCTTCGAGCGGACCGCCATACACGTTGACCCGCGTGGTGAACGACGAATCATACCGCGTGGCCGCGAAATAGTAGGAACCGGCGCGGGTGTACGAATGGTCGCGGTAGCCGTCGCTGCTCGACTGCGAAAGCCGCGCGTAGAGCGTGTAGGTGTCATCGATCAGTCCCGAGCCTGCGGTGACGGCATAGCGTTGCGTGTTGTAGCTTCCGGCCCCGGCGCTGATCGTGACGCCCTTGCGGTCCGCGAAGTCGCCGGTGACGATATTGATCGATCCGCCGATCGCCGGCGGACCGTAGAACGCGCTTCCCGCGCCACGCTGCACCTGGATTTCCTCGGTGTTACCCAGCAGGTCCACGAGATCGATCCAGTACACGTTGTGATCCTCGGGATCGTTCTGCGGCACGCCGTTGACCATCACCGCGATGCGGCGCTGGTCGAAGCCGCGCATGCGCAGGTAATTGTAGCCGATGCCGTTGCCGCTCTCCGAGTAGAAGGTCACCGACGGAAGGTCCGACAGCATTACGGGGATGTCCTGCACGAAGTACTCGTTCTCGATATCCTGCCGCGAGATGTCGGAAAAGGTGACCGGAGAGAAGCGCTCGCGTGCCTTCATCGCTGAAATCTCGATTTCGGGACCCGGCAACGGCACCGGCTGCATGAGGATCCGCAGATGCGCCCCTCCGGTTGTGAGCCGGAGGGATTCCTCATGCGTGCGGTACCCCAGGTAGCTCACTCGCACGGTATACTCGCCTGTGTCGACGGCGTCGAAGAGGAAAGCTCCCGCACGATCCGTCGCGATTCCGTGCTGCCGGAGGTGGGCGCCATTCGGATTATCGGCGGCTGCTTCGCCGCCGGCGGGAATGAGCAGGACGTTCGCGGACGCGAGAGGCAAGCCGGATTTCGCGTCTTGCACGACGCCGCTGACGCGCGATCCGTCTTGAAGGTTTCGGACGCCGCTGACGCGCGATCCGTTTTGAAGGTTTCGGACGCCGCTGACGCGTTGTCCGTCTTGAACGCTTCGGACGCCGCTGACGTCCTGCGCGTGAAGGCCCTGGAGGAGTGAGATCGCTGCCAGGGCGAGACACCAGAAATTCCTCATGATACAGCTCCTGGAGATGAGTGATTCTGGAACTCGACCCTTGCGCGGCTTGGAGAGGAGGAATGAAAAAACCGTTGACCCTGCGTGAGCAGAACAACGGTGTAGGTCTCCTTCCCTACGCCGGCATTATCCGGGTCAGGTTCGACGGGTGTATTCTCAGCTGCCGGATTTTCGGCAGCACCCCGAGATGCTGTAATCTAGCACGGTCGTGAGCGGAAGTCAAGAGGTGCGCGCATACATTGCGCGGAATAGTGCGGGCGGGGTATTTTGACAGGATGAAAACATGCATCGCATTCACCTTCGCGATTGTCGTATCCTGCGCAACGCTCTCCGCCGCGCAGGATTTCTCGCCGCGGTATGACAAGTTCACACTCCGCAATGGCCTGACAGTCGTCCTGCATCGCGACACGACGCTGCCGCTCGTTTCCGTCAACATCGCCTATCACGCCGGTTCGGCGTTCGATCCGGCGCATCACACAGGCCTCGCCAATATCGCCGGGGAAATGCTGCTGCTCGGAACGGAAAAGGTGCCCCGCGAGGAACTGCTGCGCCTGCGCAACGACCTGCATGTTTCCATCTCCGCGCTCACCACGGTGGACTGGGTGGGTATCGCATCCGTCTTCCCCATGAATTTGCTCGAAGCCGCGGTCATGATCGAGGCGGACCGCATGCAGAATTCCGCCGCCACGTTCAGCAGCGAGCGATTCGACACTATTATCGGAAACCTGAAAAAGGAACATGATCGGCGCGAGAAACAGGCCCTGGGCGTGTTGACGCAGCAGATCTTTCACGAACTCTACGCCGAAGGACATCCATACCGGCACATCAGCATCGGCGAGGCTGCCGATGTCGATAGTATCAGCTTCGCGGATGTTCGGAATTTCAGCCTGCGGTATCACGTTCCCGCGAACGCGTTCCTGACCATCGGCGGCAATTTCGATCCTGCCAGCGCGAGGAAATTCGTGGAGCAATACTTCTCCGCCATCCCTTCCGGTAAGCCGGCGGGATGGGCTAACGTCCCGGATGCCTTCACACCGATAGGGCAGGGTTCCTTTATACGCGAGGATCGCGTCGGCTTCAACCAGGTACACCTGCTGTTTCCAACGGTGCGGATCGGACATCCCGACGAGCCGGTGCTGAAGCTTATCGCGAAACTCCTAAGCGGCTCGGAGAACGCCTTGCTCCAGGCGAACCTGGTGAAAACGAATCCCCTCGTCCACTCCGTCGAGGTGACCCACAATGCCAACGAACTGGCAGGCAATTTCTGGATTACCGTCACCTGCAAGCTCGAGACGCGCCTGACATCGGTGTACGCCCAGGTCATGCGCGTACTCGAAGCTGTTGCCTCCGAAGGTGTGACCGAGTCCGAACTGACAGCTGCGAGAAATCAATCCGCAATGGAGTTCTACACTCCGTTGGAGTCGTTTTACGGATTCGGGGGACGCTGCGATCTGATGAACCTCGGCAATCTCTACGGCGATTCACCACTGTTCAACTTCAATCTTCTGCAGAATCAGCAGCAGGTGACATCGGCAGCCGTGCGACGCGCGACGGCACTCTATCTCAGCGCAGGCAATCAACTTATCGTAAGCATTGTTCCACTTGGGAAAATCGATTTCGCGGTCTCCGTGGAATAATCGAACAATTTGTACAGATGAGCCGATGACCCAGCTCCCCGGCCGAGCTCCGTGACCCAGCTCCGCCGCACGGGCTTACCGCCCGGTCCCGCCGCCCGGTCCCGCCACCCCCTCACCTCTTCCAGATTTTCTTTGTGAAACTGATTCACAAATCGGCCGAATTTTTCACAGCGACGAAATAATCCCCTCGTGAATCACGAGACAGCGGCCGATTTCGATCTTGGCATGCTTTTTCCATATATGGCCTCCGAGGTACAAACCGCGCCCACGCGGCAGTCAGAATCGCCGGGAATGCGGTCTTCCCATAGTCAAGGAGTTCAAGCCATGTCGAAAAAAGCCCTTTCCACCCTTCTGCTCGTTCCGATGTTCACGGGGCTGTCATTCGCCCAGGGAGCAGGCTCGACGACAACAATGATCTGCAGCACATCCGACGGAACGCTTCGAATCGGTGGCGGGACTGTGACACTTGCGGACTACCACATGCAGTTCGATTCCATCGTCAAGGACGGCGTTATCCGTTTTGCCGATCCGAACAGCGATGTCGTCGCCCTGCTCGACGTTCGCGACGAGGACGGTCTGTATCTGACCGTCAGCGAAGGCGGCCAGACGATGCAGGTTGTCGCTGCTCGCAACGGCATTCGCTATGAAGACGGCAAGGGCGGCACCGAACCCGCTTCGCCGTCCATGTCCTCAGTTCTTGACCTCTTGCGCACCGCATCGCAGAGCAGAAAATAGGATTTCGCCGTTTTCTTCCTGCGATGGAAAATCAGAAAGCACCCTGATCAATGACCAAATAAACGCAGCACCTCTAGAACGCAGCACATATCGCCTGACAACGTTCTAACGCATAATACCTCCGTGCAACAAACCCGCCCTCCTCGCGTGCCAAACAGGGGGGCGGGTTTATTTAACGCTCCGGCCGCGCGGGAAACGCTCCGGCCGCGCGGGAAACACACCGCGCGGGAAACGCTCCGGCCGCGCGGGAAACACACCGCGCGGGAAACGCTCCGGTAGCGTCGAAGTGGCCGGTCAAGGCTCTTCGAGAGAGGACATCACGTTCGCTGAGCGGACGGAAATGCGAACGGCCCCGGAATCCGGGGCCGTTCGCATAGTCTGACGTGCATCCGCGTATCAGCGGGTGAGCACCATCTTCCTGACCGCGGTGAAGGCTGCCGAGCCGTCGACCGGCTGGGCTTCCATGCGGTAGATGTAGATGCCGCTGGCGACGGTCTGGCCGTAGCTGTTGGTGGCATCCCATGTGGTGATGAACTTGCCGGCGCTGTAGAATCCGTTGACGAGGGTTGCGACTTCGCGGCCGAGCATGTCATAGACACGCACGCTCACGTTCGCATCCGCAGGCATATTGAACGCAATGTTCGTGGTCGGATTGAACGGGTTCGGGTAGTTCTGCGTGATCTCGAAGCTGCTCGCATCGGCGACGTCGTTGAAACGGCGATCGGCCGGCTTGGCATCCTTCGCGAAGAGCTTGACGACGCTGATGTCGCCGATGCGCTCCGCGATCGCGCGCACTTCGTCGTTGCCGCTTACGACAACAGCCTTCAGCGGATCACGCTGTACGGTCGGGGCCGGGCTTGCGTTCTTGACCCAGGTGAAGAAGTCGGCAATCGCTTCGCGGTCGACATTCTCGACCTTTCCCAACACGTTGATCGGGCTGGTCGGATCGGACAGGCTCTGAACCATGAAGCTCTCCGCTGTTCTCGGGAGTTCGATATCGGCCGGTGCGACGAGCACGCGGTTCATCGCGTCGATTTCCTTCGCGTTGGCAACCTGGGTGAACAGGTCGGTCAGCGGATTGACGTTGCTCTTCGAAGTCGGGAGCACCGCAAAATCACCACCCGCAAGTGCGTACTCGCGTGCCTGCTGCGCCTGCGCCTTGTTCAGCTCGCCGACCCAGAGGACCTTTTCGCTGACGAAGCTGACGTCGCTCACGGAGCGGTCGACGAATTCGAGTGCGATTCCCTGCTGGGCGTAAGTCGAGGTGATCTGGTCGCGAAGCGACTGTGCGATCGAACCGTTGTAGAACACGGTCATCGGGGCGAACGGTATCACGACGGTACGCTGATACTTGTTGTTGATCAGGTTCTCGTCATCGGGACGGAAGATCTCGGCATAGATGGTGTAGTTGCCGCTTGTCAGCTGCGGGAAGGTGAAGACCTCCGTTGCCTGATAGGGAGCAGCGTTCAGGAATACGCGCTTCTCCTGGTACCCGATGGTGGCGCCAGTGCTATTGTTGACCACGGTCACCCTGCCGAAGGTCACCTGGTCCGGCAGCCAGCTGTAATGCGCATAGGCAGCGAAGTCCACGCTGACCTCAAGTCCACCGAAACCGTTGGTCTGGTTGATGGCGACAACACCAACGTCGGACATCATGACGAAGTTCGGACGGATCATCTTCGTATTGAACACGCGGAAAATGTCCTCGAACCAGTTCGTGCCGCCATCCAGCGACAATTGCTGGATGTTGAATCCGGCATACTTGCTGAGGAAGCCGAGCGGCTCGTACGAGCTGCCGAGTTGATCCATGCCGATGCCGGGGCCGAAAGAAGCACCGTCGAGCGCTTCGAGGCAGTAACCGACGCGATAGGTGCCGGCGGGGAGCGTCACGGGAGGCGAGAACGGATACGATACCCATTTATCTCCCTGTGGCGGAAACTCGACGGGTCCGGTGGACGCCACGATCGCGTTGGTGTTCGCATCCCAGATCTTGATGTTCAGGCGCGAGGCCGAGCCTACGGGCTCGAGCTCAACGGTGCTGCCCTGCCAGATGTCGACACTGGTGATCGTCTGCGGTGCATTGATAAAGTAGACGTTTGCGTCGCACTCGTCGACGAAGGGGAACAACAAGTTCATGGGGATGCCATTATCGTAGGCCATCGAACCGGGTGTGACATCCAGGGTGACCGTCTTGTAATTATCGGGACGGCTCATCCAGAGATCGGCACGCATCATCACGTCCAGCGTGAGTTCATGCACGCCCCTCGTGTTGCCAAGCGGGAATGCCGTGCCAAGCGAATAGGCATTCTCGACCGCGATCGACAGGTCGCCTTCGAGAATGTTCTGCGAGCTGCCGCCCGGGGCTTTATGGTTCACCGTGAAATTCGCGATGCCGGGGGTTTGGCTGAGCTGGAAGCTGAGTGCTGCCTGGGCGTAATTGTTCGCCGTACGATACCCGGAAACCGTATAGGGCGGAATCAACGTGATGTCATCTACCAGTCCGAAATTGCTCAGCGTGGTGACACCGAGGTAGTTCAAGTCGACGCCCCAACGGATGTCGCGATAGTTGTCGTAACGGTTGAAGATCAGGCCCCAGCGGACGAGCGTGCCGTTGTCGGCAAGCAGGTTGTCCGTGACGCTCAGCGTCCACAGCCCCTTGGCGGTGCCCGATGTCGGCAGCGCGGATTCCGGAGTGTACACGCCGCGGAAATAGGCGGTGACGTTCGACGGCGCGTTGATTGCAACACCCGGGATCGCAACGCCGGGCTTGCTGTCGAAGATCGTGTTCTCGTAATTCGCCCCGGCAAGACCGTTCTGCGTCGAGAGCGTGTAGTTGCCTGTCGGGCCTGAGAGCGTGATCGTCAGATCAGCCGCGGCGGGATGATCGATGTCCACGAGCACGGACAGCGAACTGATGGTGAAATTGTCGGGAACGTCGATTGAGCTTGTGGCAGTTGTGAAATCGACGAGCGGAGCATTAGGGGACACGAAATATTCGAATTCCCGGTTCTGCTGCGCGTTCGCGGTCAGGGAACACAGGAAAGCGAGTGCCACCAATACTACGGATAGCCTAACAACTTTCATTGATTCCTCCGTTGGGGTTATGAATGATGAATAGTGATGTTGATGCAAAGCTTATAGAAATGAGATTCTCTCGATTGATACGCAAACTACCAATTACCTTGCGTAAAGTCAAGCAACCACGGGCCTCGGCACCATGCCGCGCCAATCGTTCGTTTGAGATTTATTTGGGATGCGATAGAGATGGGTGCCTTCCCGAAATCTCCTTGTCAGCTGAAATGAACCGGTGGAAGAATAGCACTCAGCCGCCACAATGTCAATAGAATGTGGGAAAAAGGTTTAGATATCCGGCACCCCGGCTGCCTGCCGCTCCGGCTTGCAATTGCATCCCGCGATAGGCATCTTTGAACGATATGCCCGCATCCGCCGTCATACCGTCCCTGTACTTCATCTCCGATGTGCACCTCGGCGTCGGCGATCCCGGGGAGGAGCGGCACAAGCTCTCGCTGTTGCTCGCCCTGCTCGAAGCCGTCCTGCACGAACGCGCGGACCTGTACATCGTGGGGGACCTTTTCGACTTCTGGTACGAATACCGGTCGGTCGTGCCGCGCGGATATCATCGACTGTATCAGGTGCTCGAGGATCTGCGACGGGCGGACTGCCAGGTCGCGTATCTGGCGGGCAATCATGATTTCGCTATTGGCGATTTTTTTTCACGCGATCTCGATATCACGATACTGCGCGATGATCTGGAGTTCACCGCCCAGGGGCGCCGTTTCTACCTCTTCCACGGCGATGGACTCGCTGCACGTGACGGCGGCTACCGCCTCCTCAAGCGCGTTCTGCGTTCGCCGCTGTCGCAGCGGCTGTTCCGTGCGCTGCACCCCGACCTCGGATACGCGATCGCCCGCCGCTTCTCCCACGGCAGCCGGGACTATACGAGCGGGCGCGACTACGGGCAAACCGACGGGATGCGCATCGAAGCGGAACGCCGCATCGCATCGGGGACCGACATCGTCATCATGGGACATAGACACATTCCGCGCCGTGAAGTCATCGGCTCAGGCGTATATGTCAACCTCGGGGACTGGCTCACGCATTTTTCCTACGCCGTTTGTCGTGACGGCGACATCGCTCTGTATACCATGCGTCAAGGATTCCAGGAGCTGTACGCCGCATGAATCTCACCCCACGTCAATTCTGGTCTGTCGCACTTCCGGTCATCATCATTGTCGGCGGCGGCTGGTGGTTCATCTCCAATCTGACGGAGGGACTGCCCTCACTCGAAGAGTTGGAAAATCCGCGGCCTCCCTTCGCCACCCGCGTGTATTCGGCCGACGGCATCGTCATCGACCGCTTCTTCGAGGAAAACCGTTCACGCCTCACAGACCTCGACAGCGTGCCGCGGCCGTTCATCGAAGCGCTGCTCGCGACCGAGGACCGGAGATTCTACGATCACTGGGGCGTCGATCTGCGCGGCGTCGTGCGCGTCATTCTCCAGCGCGTCTTCAGCTTCACGATACGTGGTCCCGGCGCCAGCACGATCACCCAGCAGCTCGCACGACTGCTCTACCTTACGCGCGAGGTGACTCTCATGCGCAAGGCGCGTGAGATGCTCACCGCGGTGCAGATCGAAAGGCGCTATACGAAGGATGAGATCCTGATCATGTATCTCAACGTCGCCCCGTTCGGGCGCGGCGCCTACGGACTGCAGTCCGCGGCCGCGGTCTATTTCGGCAAGAAGCCGACAGACCTGACCGTCAGCGAATGCGCGTTCCTCGTCGGCGCCCTGGCCAATCCGACGCATTACGATCCCCGGCGCAATTACCTGGGCGCGACGTACCGGCGCAACACCGTGCTTCTCAATATGATCGATGAGGGATTCCTGACCGAGGCCGATTACGCGCTGCTGCGAACGGATTCGATCGTCACGCGCTCCCGGGAACAGACGGCGGGCATCGCGCCGCACTTCGTCGAGTATGTCCGCCAGCAGCTTCGCGAGCGGGCGGAAAAGTACGGTTTCAATCTGTATCGCGATGGACTCACGGTCTACACGACCATCGACAGCCGCATGCAGGAACACGCCAACCGCGCGGTGATCGAACACCTGCAGACGTTCCAGCAGCAGTTCGACAGCCGCTGGACCTGGGACACTCCGTCACGGCGCGCGATCCTCGGAACCGCGCTGCGCATCGCCGTGCGCTCCACGCCCGAATACAAGGCCGCGCGAAGCGCCGCGGCAAGGGATGCGGTCAGCATCCGTTTCCGGACGAACAAGCGCTTCGTCGATTCGGTCAAGGCCGCGCTTCAGCGGATCCAGGTGGGCTTCGTCGCGGTCAATCCGCAGACGGGCGAGATCAAGGCAATGGTCGGCAATGCGGCGATGAATTTCCGCTACGGGCTCAACCATGTCACGCAGATCGCAAGGCAGCCCGGGTCCACATTCAAGCCGTTCATCTACACGGTCGCGATCGACAACGGCTACTCGCCGGCCTACCAGATCTCCAACGCACCGCTCGCGATCCCCGACGGTTCGGGTTCGGTCTGGCGTCCGCGGAATTTCGGAGGAGAAACCGGCGGTGTCTACAGCCTGCGCCGCGGGCTGCAGAATTCGGTGAACCTCGTCGCTATCCGCACGATCCTCGAGATCGCTCCCGCCGAGGAGGTCGTGCGCTATGCGCACCGCATGGGCATCGAAACCTCGCTGCGACCCTACCCGTCCCTGGCAATCGGAACCTCTGAAGTCGTGCCGCTGCAGCTGATCTCCGCCTACGGCGCCTTCGCCAACGAGGGCATCTATGCGCAGCCGTTCGGGATCACCCGAATCGAGGACCGCGACGGACGAGTGATCGAAAACTCGACGAGTGAAATTCGCGAAGTGCTGAGCAAGGAAACCGCGTTCATCATGACCAGCATGCTGCGCTCCGTCATCGCCGGGGGAACCGGCTCCGGAACGCGTCGGTGGTTCGCGGGGCCGGCGGGCGGAAAGACCGGAACGACCCAGGACTATGCGGACGCATGGTTCGTCGGCTTCACCCCGAATCTCGTCGCCGGTGTCTGGACCGGATTCGACGACCGCCGCATCACCTTCACCGGCTCCTACGGGCAGGGGAGCGTCGCGGCTTCGCCCATCTGGGGGCGCTTCATGAAATACGTGTACGCGGACAAACGTATCGGACTCCCGATAAAGGACTTCATCGTTCCCGAAGGCGTCACGCAGGAGAAACTCTGCATCGAGTCACAGAATCTCGCAAGCCCGTTCTGTCCCCGCACCATCGTCGAATATGTCAACCGGAAGTACTTTCCCGGCTACTGCACCAGCCATACATCGCCCAGCGGCGGCGGGAGCGCGGAGCCGAAGGAGCGCACCATCGAGTACTGAGCGGAGCGGTGCCGCATGGGCCCCGCCCCTTCCATCCCTTCCGCTGGCCGGACCGACGATGAATCCGAGCGCGCAGTGGTTCCGACGACAGGTGAGGGATGCGCGACGTCGTCAGATCGATCACGGAGGTTCGCCCCTACAACCGCCCCTTCCGTCCCTTCCATCCCTTGCGTTCCACCCATTTTCCGGATAACTTCCTGTATTCCATTCGACACACATTTTCATCTGATAAGGAGAATCGCATGAGGCATTTCTTTTCTCACTATCTCGTGCCCTGCGCGCTCGGCGTGCTTCTCATCACCGGCTGCGGAGGCAAGGGCGACGGCGCGGCGGAAGAGAAGAGCGATCTGCAGAAGCTCACCGAAGCCGCCGAGAACATGGCGACCGCGGCGGAGGAAGCAGGCAAGAGCATGACCGACGATCGCAAGCCGGAGCCGCCGGTGCCGTTCAAGACACTGCTCGGCTACCTGCCGCAGCAGATCGGCGGCATGCAGCAGGAGAATGCGCGCGGAGAGACCGCGACCATGGCCGAGTGGACCTATTCCCAGGCAAGCGCCGATTACAACGGTACCGAAGGGATATCCGCGAAGGTGGAGGTTTTCGATTACGCATACATCGGAATAATGTACGCGCCGATCCGCATGTGGCTGAAAATGAAGATCAACCGCGAGAGCACGGAGGGATTCCAGCGCACCACGGAGGTCGGCGGTTACCCGGCGTACGAGGAGTACGAGAATTCGAACGCGCATGGGAAATTGACGGTTCTCGTCGGCGACCGCTTCATCGTGACGGTCGATACCTACAAGATGTCCGAGAGTGCGCCCCGCGATGTCGCGAAATCCATGGCGCTCGGGAAACTCGCGAAAGAGAAAGGACAGCCGCCCGCGTGACGGTGCGCGAGCCTTCCCCGTTTTACTTCCGCATCGCGAGCAGTCTCTGAAGTTCCGCTGCCGCCTGGAACACGCGCGGTCCGGGACGCAGATAGAGGTCGGCGTCGATGCGCCAGAACGCACCGCGTTGCATGGCGCCGAGTTCGCGCCACTCCGGGAAGCCCGATCGCAGCTGCTCTTCGTCGATCCCCATGTCATCGGGATACAGCACGATGTCCGGATTCATCCGCAGCAGTATCTCCCTGTTGAGGGTGGGATAGTTCCCCGCCAGCCCCGCCGCCGCGTTCCTGCCTCCGGCGAGTGCGATCACTTCATCGACGAAGGTGCCGCTTCCGACGGACATCAGCGGCTGCAAGGACAGAAGTATCAGCACGCTCGCACTTCGCGCGGGACGAGCATCCCGGAGCCGCCGTTCGAGACGGCGCAGCGAATCGACGACACCCTTCGCCCGGTCCGCCGCCCCGAGCAGCATCCCGATGTCGCGCATCGATTTGTACACGCCCTGGATGTCGCGCGGATTCGAGACGAAGGTCCGCACGCCGAGCTGTTCGAGCATGGTGAAGGTGTGCTGCGAATTCCCTTCGACGGAAATGAGCACCAGGTCGGGATTCAACGCGAGAATGCGCTCGATATCGGGGGTGACGAGATCCCCCACGACGGCCTTGCGCGCGGCCGCCGGGGGATAATCACAGAAGGAAGTCACACCGACGACCTGCGTATCCGCATCGAGCGCGAACAGCATTTCGGTCAGGCTCGGCGCGAGACTGACGATGCGGCGGGCGGCTGAATCGATGCCGACGCTCCGGCCGAGGTCGTCGACCACCGTCCGTGTCTCTTCCTGCCGTTCAATCGACGGCCGGTTGCATGCCGCCTGCAGCAGCAGGACGAGCAGCACCGGCCGAATGATGTTCCGCGTTGGAATTATCAATGCGTCATTTACCCAGTCCGAAGATGGCTTTGACGATATGCATGGCCACCGAAGGATTCTCCTTGAGCCGCCGGGTGGAATACGCATACCACCGTTCACCGAAGGGCACATAGACGCGCAGCCGGTGTCCCGCGGCGACGAGCTGGTCGCGCCGGTTGTGGCGCACGCCTAGCAGCATCTGGAATTCGTACTGCTCCCGCGCCAGTCCGAGTTTTTTCACGGTCGCGATGCCGTGTTCGATGAGCGGGTCGTCGTGTGTCGCAATACCGACGTACGCTCCGCCGCCGAGCCCCATTTCGTTGAGCCGCTTGTAGTTCTCCCGCACTTCATCGCGCTGCTTGAACGCGATGGCCTCGGGTTCGACGTAGATGCCCTTGCAGAGACGGATATTCGTCTCGCCGTCCGCCATCAGATCGCGAAGGTCAGCCTCCGTGCGGCGGAGATACGCCTGCAGAACGATTCCGACGTGATTGCCGTAGTCCCGGCGCAGTTTCTTGTACATCGCGATGGTGGCATCCGTATAGGGATGATCCTCCATGTCCAGGCGAATGAAATTGCCATAGCTCCGCGCGATGTCGAGCAGCACGCGCGCGTTTTCCTCGAAGAATGCCGGGTCGATGGCGAGACCCATCTGCGTCGGCTTGATGGACAGGTTGGCGTCGAGCCCGTGTTCGTTGATGGCATGCAGAACGCTTTCGCATTCCCTGCGCATTGCCACTGTTTCCTCGCGTGAATTGACGCTCTCTCCGAGAACGTCCATGGTCGCCATGATCCCTTTGCTGTTGAGTTCCTTCACGACACGGATGCCGTCGGCGAGAGTCTCGCCGGCGATGTACGGACGCGAGAAGTATCCTACAACAGGCTTGGGGATGATCGGGAGTGACCATACGATGAGTTTTGAGATGACTGACATGATACCGTAACAATGTTGGCGAAATATGCTCGTTGAGGCCGAGCATACAAAAGTACCGACGCGAGGCGACGAAAACAAAAACACCGGATACGCTGCTCCTGAAGACGCGGGCGGCGCGACATCGAGAACTGCGCGTACCGCGCGCGGATGCGGTGATCGCGGGACGCGCTGGATGCAGCGGCGGAAGTTACCCCGCCATCAGCTCCTGGTACACAGCCCAGGTTTTCTCCGCGATGCGCGTGTTGGTGAACTGTGCGAGCACGCGTTCGCGGCCGCGCGCACCGTATTCCCTGCGCAGCGATTCGTCGTCCACGAGCATGCGGAGCTTCGCGCCGAGATCGTCCCAGTCTTTCTCTCTGAAGGTGAAGCCGGCGTCTCCGATGACGTTGGGTATTTCCGCGTGCGTCGATCCCAGCACGGGCACTTCCGAGGCCATCGCCTGCACGAGCACCTGCCCGAACTGCTCCTTCCAGTGCGGAACGGTATAAGACGGCAGGACCAGGAGGTCCATCAGATTGATGTACCGCGGCACTTCAGCGTGCGGGATGGAGAGCACGAAGCGGACACGCTCGGCGATGCCGAGTTCGCCGGCGCGGCGGCGAAGCTCCTGCTCCAGCGCGCCGCCTCCGATGAGCAGCAGGCTGAAATCGCGTCCGAGGGCGGCGGCCGTTTCCAGCAGGTCCATCACCCCCTTCTCCGGGACGAAGCGTCCGATAAAGCCGATCACCGTGCCGCGCAGTCCGAGTTCCGCGGCGAGCGCAGGCTGCGCGCGCCTGCGGAAAAGCTCCGCGTCGATGCCCAGCAGCGGCATGACATGAATCGGCTTTTCAAATCCTTTTTTCCGAAGTATCGCGGACGCATCGGCGTTGCCGCAGATCGCCGCGTCGGAGCGGATCAGGTTGAAGCGCTCGAAGAAGGTGAACGGGAAGTTGAGCGTCTTCTCGAAATTCATCCAGGTGAAGAAGAGCGTCCTCGCCTGCGGGGCGAAAACCCTTCGATAGACGAGGGCCTGGAAATAGGAGAATGCATCGGTCCCTTCTTCCACGTGCAGGATGTCGGGCTGAAACTCCCGCATGCACAGCGCGGCGGATTTATAGAAATGCGCGGCCTCCTTGCCGCTGAAGATCACTGGCAGGGCGGTCACGTCCAGCTCGTCGTCGCGATGATCCTCGGCGCGGATCGTGAAGAGATAGTCTTTCCATACCGACGGCACGATAATCCGGAGGTTGACGTCGTACAGCCGCGCGAGTTCGCGCCACTTCTCACGCCCGATGCGGGTGATGTAGGTGTGACTGATGACGAGGATGTTGAGGGGGCGTGGCATGCGCGGTGTCCGCTTAATGACGGCTGTTCCAGCGCGCGATCGCCGTCTCGTACACGCCGGCGGTGCGGCGCGCGATCTCGGGCCAGGCGAAGGATTCCTCGACGCGGCGCCGGGCGCCCGCGCCGAGACGGCGGCGCAATTCGGGATCGCGCAGCAGCCGCAGGAATGCGTCCGCGAGCTGTTCCGGACTGCGCGCATCCACGAGCAGGCCGCTGCTTCCGTCCTCGATGATTTCCGGAATGCCGCCCACCTTCGTCCCCACGAGGGGCAGGCCGCTGGCCATGGCTTCGAGTCCGGAGATGCTCGTGGCTTCCATGAGCGAGGGCAGGGCCGCGATCGTGGACAGCGCGTAGAATCTCGGCATCGCGCTGTTGGGCACGTTCCCGGTGAAAAAGACATCGCGCGATTGTCCCGCCTCCCGCAGCAGCGATTCGAAGCGTTTCCGCTCGTCGGGGAAACCACCGCCGACAATGAGGAACTGCACATCGGGCATCTCCGCGCGCACGAGCGGCACCGCACGGATGAAATACTCGACGCCATTCTTCGGCTCGAGGCGCCGCGGACAGACAATGACGGGACGCGCCGGATCGATGC
Organism: uncultured Chromatiales bacterium; assembly: GCA_964635845.1. Lineage (GTDB taxonomy): Bacteria > Bacteroidota > Ignavibacteria > SZUA-365 > SZUA-365 > SZUA-365. The sequence continues at coordinate 6,443 of CAZWNO010000057.1, read as the reverse complement.
CGTAATCCTTGTCGATCACACCGAAGCCGCTGCCGGGACGAAATTTCACCGCGTCGACGCCGTTCGGGATGTAGAAATTCTGTTCGGGCGGGATGCCCGTCGCGGCGGATTTCTCATACAGTTCCCTGCTCGGACTGATGATCGCGTCGGCATGGCCGAGGAACAGCCTGATCTTGATGCGGCCGGCGCTCGTCTCGAACATCTCGAGATAGTTGGAGGTGTGGTTCGTCCACACCAGCGGAATGTGGTTCCGCAATGTCCATGTCGTCCAGCAGTTAGGCGTCAGGTCATGCCAGTGCAGGACATCGAAGTGTGCGGCGGACTGCAGCGCACGCACGCGGTTCCGCACTTTGCGGATGTAGAGCAAGTGCTTCACCTTCGGCGTGCTGCTGTCAACGAACAGCTTGTGCACGGTGAAGCCCTCCAGCTCCTCGGTACGGTCCTCCCCACTGCCGTACACGGGATGCACGAGTTCGAGCCGGTGCCCGTTCTGCACGTGGGCGCGGGCAAGCTCCAGGGCGTGGCTGGCCATGCCGCCGATGCTGGGAAGAAAATCCGATGTGAGGAGAAGAATATTCATGTCAGTTTCCGAGCAGCGCGCGTGCGTCGTCGACGATGCGCTGCAACCGATGGATGGCCTGATGTTCGTGCGACGCCCGCGCATGGCCGGCGTGCGCGATGGCGAGACGCTCGTCCTCGTGGTCGAGGTAATAGCGGATTTTCTCCCTGAGTTCATCCACTGTCTCGAAGCAGGCGATCTCCCTGCCCTCGACGTAGAGTTCCTCCGCCTGCTCCTTCGAGCGCTGCGTGAGCAGGAAACCGCCGTAACCGGGGATCTCGAGCGTGCGTACGTTGTGCGAATCCCTGTTCTGCTCGCGCAGGAAGTTCAGGTGAATGCGCGACACGGCGAACAGTTTGGAGATCTCGTCGCCGTACACCGCATTCCCCTTCCAGCGCGCGCGCAGGGGCGTGCCTTCCGGCACCCGTTCCCACATGTTGCCCCAGACGGACAGGTCGAAATCCGTGACTTTCTCCAGCCACCATTCGCGCATGGGCTCCCAGGTACCTGCGAACACGACGTCGGTCGCGTACTTCGCACGGTCCTCCCCGCTGATGTGTTCGGGACGCCGCAGCATGGCCGGATCGTAGCAGAAGGCGAGATATTCGACGCGGCGCGCCCCGGCATCGCGCAGCGGCTGCATCAGGGATTTCGCGTAGATGTAGTAGATGTCGAAAAGCGGAATGCTCGCGATGCTGTCGCGCGTGGCGTTGCGGTTCTCCACGTTGAAGGGTCCATCGGGATACCATTGCAGCAGCAGGGGCTTGAAGCGCCGCCGCACCTCGCGGATCGCGCTCTCGTAGATCGTCTCGCCCTTGAGGAATAAAATTACATCCGGACGGAATTCCCCGACCGCTGCGACGAAGGCGGCGTTCATCCTGCGCCGGTTGATGCGGCGCGTCACGGCGTTCACGAGCGGCAGCGCGCCGCCTGTCGTGAAAAACGGCTGGCGGAAATCGAACACCCGCACCTCGCAGCCGAGCTGTTCGAGATAGCCCCTGTACGACCAGCCGCCCGTTCCGTACCAGTATTCGCAGACGAGGAGGAGTTTCATGCGGATTCGGACGAACCGATTTTCCTGACGTGAAAAACGAGGCCGGCGGAAGTGAGCGAAGGCCAGATGTTGTTCTTCGCGAGAAAGCCGAGTCCGCCCGTCAGTCTCCCGAGCAGTCTCAGGAGACCGCCGATTGACGGAAAGTATTCAATGAGCGCGGAAGGAAAACCCGTGTACGTCCCCTGCGTGCGGACTACCTCGAATCCCATGCGCCGCAGAAAGGCGCGAAGCGTCGACATTGTGAAATGGCGGATATGCATGTTCACCTCCACCGGATACGCGGGACTGTGTCCGAAACTCGTTATCCCGGCGAGCATCAGAAAACGGTGCGCCCACCATGCTGCGTTGGGCGTGGAAATGAAGAGTTCCCCTCCCGGTTTGAGCACCCGGTTGATCTCCCGGAGAGTCGCCGTCGGATCCATCAAATGCTCGATGACCTCGATGCACTGCGCCCGGTCGAAGCATGCGTCAGGGAAGGGGAATTGCGTCTCCGAATCTGCAACAATGACATCCAATCCGCGCTTCCGTGCGCCTACCGCCGCGGAGTGCACGAGCTCGGAGCCGATCACGGTGTTTCCCGCCCGCTTTGCGTGAATGGTGTACCGGCCCGTTCCGCAGCCGACGTCCAGCACGCGGTTTCCGTTGCCGACGACACGGTGCAGGAATGCACCGAAGCGTGGCTCGATCGATGAGGCTTCCCTCTCCAGGGATGATTCATCGTAGATGAGGGCCTCGTTGAATCTCTCTTTGCTTTTCATTCCTCGCCGTTCATGCTGCTCGGGTTTCCTCCCCCGCCACTATCGGACACGGGATCGGGGTGGCGCAAAAGCTTCTTCAAAAACGCAAGATGCCGCAGAAGTGTCCTTCCTTCGAATACCATCTCTAAAGATAGAAAAATTGCTGCTATAAGAACAGAATTCACAACAAGCCCCCAGATCATGTCCTGAACCGCGGGGATCGGCAGCAATATGTACACGGCGGCGGACAACACCCCGGACAGCAGCGGCATCGAGATGGTCCGCAGAACCGGATACTCGATGCACCGCTTCGCGCGCCAGGCGAAAATGATATAGGTGATGACAATACTCGCAAGCAGCGCCCAGGCCGCGCCCGCGATCCCGATCCACAGGACAAGACCAACCAGCACGGGGATGAACACGGCAATCTGTATCACCCGTACCTTCGCGACTTCCTCCGGTTTGCCGAGCGAATAGAACAGAACACGGAAATTCTCCACCATCGGGTGAAGCACCGCATAGGCGGCGAGAATGCGCAACACAGGAGACGCGGTAATCCATTTTTCGCCGAGCACTCCCGCCATGAAATATTCCGGGATCAGGAGGAATATCAGACCGAACGGGAGCAACGCCCGGATCAGGAAATAATTGACCAGCGTGTATGCCTCCGAGAGCATCGAAACGTCGGCCTTCAATCGCGAATACACCGGCAAGGCGACATTGATGATCGCCGGCGTTACCACCCGCGCGGGGTACCGTGCTGCCATCGCGGCGCGATCATAGATTCCGACCTCGACGTAACTGTTCATGGACTTGATGACCAGCCGATCCAGTTCGGTGTATACCACCTCGAGCGCACGGGAACCAAGAAATCGCCAGCCGAGCCGGAAGAACCATCGTGCTGTCTCGGCATTGTAGCGCAGATTGATCCGCCAGCCTGCGAAAAGGAATCCCCCGAACATGAATACCAGTCCTGCGGCAATCTGCCCGCCAACAATGCTCCATACGCCGAAGCCGAGAAACGCCATGGCGACTGCAACGAACGGATTGATGAGATTCATGAAGAAGGAGATCGCCGAGGTTTTCTTGAATTCGAGGTTCCGCTGCAATATCGCGTCGAACAGTTGACCGAACAGGTTGAAGATGTTCGCGATCGCAAGCGAGAAAATGACGGCGGTCTCGACCGGGCTGAGCGAACGAAACATCGAATAGACGAGGACCGAACCTGCGGTGAGAATCAGGGACACGACGCTCAGACCGATGTTGAGGACGAATGCGGTCGAATAGAGCGCGTCAGGTTCCTCCTGAGACTGGATGATCGAGAGGTTGAACGAGAACGCGGAGAGGATGAAGATGAACTGAATGATGGCGTTCGCCGTCGCCGCAAGTCCGAAATCCACTTCCAGCAGCAGGCGTCCCAGTATCGCCAGTGAAATGAATCCAATGCCCTGGCTGATGTAATTCGCACCGCTCGCCCAGAGGGCCCCGATGAGCGCCTTTCTCGCGATGCTCACCGCGCGCCCTCCGGGAGCAGCGCTCGGTATACCTCGATCACGCCGCGCGCGTAGCGGTCCCAGGTGAAATCCTGTATGTACTCCGACGCGCTCAGACCCATGGAGCGCGCCTCTGATTGATGTGCGTGCAGCCACGAGAGCTTCTGCGCGATCGCATCGCTGTCGCGGATGGGGATGATGAATCCATGCTGTCCGTCAACTGCCACGCTGCCGGTGTTGGCCGTGACGAGCAAGGGCAGCCCGCAGGCCATTGCTTCGTACGTCACGAGCGCGGAACCCTCCTGCAGCGAGGGCAGCACGAACACGGAGGCCCGCGCGTACTCGGCCTGCAGCTTGTCGTGCGGCACGTGGCCGCGGAAGATGAATCGTCCTTCGTATTTCGCGAGCAGCGGTTTGATGCCATCCTCCACGGTGCCGATGAAGACGAGCTCCGCGTTCTCCAGATTCAGTTTTGCCCAGGCTTCGAGGAGGTAGTGAACGCCTTTCTGCACGCCGATATTTCCGACGAAAAGCACGCGGAACACGTCGTCGTTTTTCTTTCCGGGCTGGAACTGCGCGGGATCGAAGCCGTAGGGGATGACGTGGAGTTTCTCACCCGGAAATCCTGCATCGAGGAATGTGCGCTCGACGAAGGCGGATGGAATGATCACGGCGTCGGCCAGATCCATTTCCTTGAGTCCCTTCTCGATGATCTGCGGATGCGCGCGCTCGACCTCGATGCCGAAGCGCGCGAACTCCTCGCGCAGGATGCTGTCCTGGAAATGCGGATGCGTCGAGCCGCGCTCGATCACCACTTTCGCGTGATGACGGCGGGCGAATGGAATGGAGGCCAGCGCGTAATTTCCCCACGCGTGGAAAATATCGCACGGCGGAATGTATTTCCGCGCCAGCGCATCGAAGAGATTGTCCTTGAACCAGGAATAATATCCGCGGCGCCTCAGCGCCGGCACCTTGCGGACGAGTGCGCCGATGTATTCGGGCGCCGGGATCACGCGAAAGCGGTCGGTCCGGAAACGCTTTTTGACATACCATCGCTTCGTCGTGATGATGCGTTCGAGGTATCCGCGCCTGTCCAGCTGTTCGGCGAGTTCCAGCGCATGGAATTTTCCGCCGACGGAGATGACGACGTTCACGCCTCGGCTTGCTCTTCTTTCGCTGGTGATGACATCGCCGTACCACCTTTCTTCTGTCTCCTCCGCAGCCAGAGGAAAAGAGAAACGAGCAGCAGGATGGCGAGAGCGTAGTTGGTCACCGTGGTCACGATCAGTCCGGCTTCATAGGTCTTCGGCTGAAAGTGCATCTCGAGCCGGTGCCTGCCCGCGGGGACTTCCACCGCACGGAGCAGATAGTCCGACCGAAGAATATCCACCGGCTTGCCGTCGAGCGTCGCGGTCCAGCCGCTCGGGTAATACACCTCGCTGAGCTTGAGAATGGCGTCCACCGGCGTGTCGAGATCGTACGCGAAACCGTTGATGCCGAAATCGACCAGAGTCGCCCGGGCGCCTGCCAGCACGCTGTCGCTTGTCACCACGGGCTTCATTTTCGGCTCCGCACTCAGGTATGCGATTTTGTCGGGACTGTAGCCCGGCAGCGTGCCCACCTTCTTGAATAGGGTCCCGTCATCGGGGATCACCTCGTACGATGTGACGAAAAAGGCGCGCGGCAGCATGTACAGGTTCTGGTACACGGTCTCCTGGTTGCCGAAGAACACGGGCTTGAGGAAAGGCGCCGTGATCTGCCAGTCGCCCGGCGCCACGACATACTTCGTGTTCAGCATGCTTAGCATGGCCCAGTTGACGGACTGCAGGTGATTGCCGTCCTGGAACTGGAACTCGTTGAACATGCTGTTGCGCACGTCGTCGAGCAGTTTCATCTTCGCCGGGTGATACCCTGCCACGTTCTGAATCCCGAATGCGACGTACCAGTTGTCGTCGCTGTGATTGCCCGCGGGAAGGATCCTGTACACGGTCGTGTCCTGTTTGAGGAAATCCACGACATCGGTTTTCGCCAGCGACTGTTCCTGCTCGCGCATCGGCACCATATGCATGGGCTTGTAATCCACGATCCAGAGATCCGTCACGAGAATGATCAAAAGCGCGGCCTGCACGGCTGTGACCCCGATCTTGCCTTTGACGAAAGCCCAGAGCACGAGGGCTGCCAAAGCCATGAACAGCAGCGAGACGAGTGCGTCGTTGAGCGCCATGCCGTAGATGCCGTTCAGCGTGAGGTTCTGGTACTGCGGAGGCAGCTCCGACATGCGTCCCGCCTGCTCGTACTGCGTGATCTGCTGCATGGCCTCGTACGAGCGCGGCTGATTCTGCTGCATTTTCTCGGAGACCATTTCCTTGAAGCCGCTCTCGGTCGCCATCAGCGCGATGACCAGCACGGCTGCGACGGCGACGGGAATCCAGAGGGCTTTCGTCACGCGCTTCGCGACAGCGCCCTCTTCCCCACGCCTGCGCTCGCGGATGAGCCGCACGATCTCGGTGAGGCCGACCCCCGCCAGCATGGCCATGCACAGCGACATGATGAAGAGGATCATCGACGGAATGCGGAAGTTGTTGAAGAAGGGCACGTAG
>CAZWNO010000056.1:0-25787 GCA_964635845.1 uncultured Chromatiales bacterium | reverse complement strand
CACGGTGGTTCGCCCCTACACCATCCATTCCCCTGGGCGAACCGACGATGAAGCCGCGCGTTTGCTGGTTCCGATTGCGTCCACCAGTCGCGTACGTCCGTCATGCCGATCACGGTGGTTCGCCCCTACCCCTACCCCCCTATCCTCCTATCCTCCTACCCCTTTCCCCTCACCTATACGCAAATATCATCGCGTACACGATCCATATCACCATGCTGAATCCGGTCACCAGCGCGGCCCAGCCGAAGATGCGGATGGCACGCTCGACGACGGGGGGATAGGCCTCGACGAGGAAATCCTCCAGCTTGCCTTCCTTCTTCAGCTTCTCGTATTCGAGTGGCTTGTCCATCTTCAGCTCGTGCAGCGGCATGCGGCCGGTGAAGACGACGAGATCCATCGGGAATTTCTCGGGACGCAGATGCGTGTTGAAGAAATGCACGGTGAAGATGAATCCGGTGGCGAGCAGGGCCTCGTCGCTGTGGATGATGGTGGCGACGTTGAGCGCCCAACCGGGGATGAAGTTGGTGAAGAACTCGGGAAACCAGAGTGTCAGACCCGTTGATCCGATGACGAAGATGCCCCAGAAGACGGCGAAGTAGTCGAACTTCTCCCAGTAGGTCCAGCGGCCGTATTGGGGACGCGGACCCTTGCCGACGAACCAGCGCAGAGAACCGATGAAATCTTCCCAGTCCTTTTTTCCGGGAATCATGCTGTACTCGCCGAAGAGCAGGGCTTTCCAACTCCCGTATTCCTTCCGCTTCGTCACCGCCAGATCGTAGATGTGCGTGCTGAAGATGCCGAACATGATCACGGCCGCGGCGCGATGGATGTAGCCGGCAAACTCGAAGCCGCCGAAGAGCTTCGACATGATCGAGGCCCAGCCGGTGTAGGAGAACTTCAGCGTCATGCCCGTCAGCGCCAGGCTGATGAAGCTGATGATCATGAGAATGTGCAGCAGGCGCTCGAGCCGCGTGAATCGCTGGAATTGCCGCGCGCTTCGTGGGGTGCGGATATCAGACATGGCTCAGGCGTTCTCCTTTCCGTTCTCGTCGGTGAATTCGTCCGGGGGAGCATCGACGGGCGGGGGAGGAGCCTCCGCGGCCGATGCCGTTTCGAAGTCCTCGTCGTCCATCACGTCCGACTCCTCGATCTGCCGCAGTTCCTTGCGCCATTTCAATGCGCGGGGCAGCCAGAGCAGCGTGTGCGTGCCGCCGATGATGAAGGTGACCACGAGCAGGGCGGTCATGCCCCAGAAGGCCCAGAAAAGATACGGGTATTTATCCGGATCATGGTGCGTTGCGTGCGTGAGGTATCCGGCGAACTGCCGGTTGGCCGAGGGGTGACATTTCTGGCAGGTCTGCACGACGTTGTCGCGGCTGAGGTGCGACTTCGGATTGCTGACCGAGAGGATGTCGTGCGCACCGTGGCAGTCGTAGCATTTCGCGGTCTTCGTGTATCCGAGCTGCGAGACCTTGCCGTGATAGGTCTCGAAATAGGTCTCGGCGATGTACTCGTGGCAGCGGCCGCACTGGTCCATGATCTCGAGCTTGAAGCCCTGCGTGTCCGCGCGGCGGATGGTGTGCGCGCTGTGGCAGTCGTTGCAGGTCGGCAGCGGCTTGTCGGTCTTGTTCACGAGACGGCTGTGCACGCTCTGGGCGAACTGCTCCTCGATGCCGTGATGGCATTTGCCGCAGGTCGAGGCGACGTTTTTCGGATTCACGCTCGAGGCGGGATGCTTCGCGGGCTGCGCTTCGTGCGCGGTGTGGCAGTCGGTGCACTGCGCCGTGACGACGAGTCCGCTCTGCAGCAGTCCCTTGCCGTGAATGCTCTCGATGTAGTGCCCGACCACGTCTTCCTTGTTCTTGTTCATCACGCGTGCCGCACCCTTCTTCCCGGCCTGATGGCACTCGCCGCAGAGCGCGGGCACACGGGTCGGGAAGGTGCGCGAGGTCGGATTCGTCTTGCCGAGCACGCCGTGCGTGCCGTGGCAGCTGATGCAGGCCGGCGCGAGAGGATCGCCCGCGGCGAGCCGTTTGCCATGGATGCTGTTGGCGTACTTTTCCGCCATCTCGGGATGGCAGCTCGCGCAGTCGACCCGCTTCTCGATCGTATCGCAGGGACGCTTGTGCGACTGGTTCACGCCGGAGTGGCACTGGCTGCAGGAGACGGTTTTATGACGCGAATGTCCGATTTCCTGGTAGTCGACGTACATCGAGAGGCCTTCTGCGTTTCGCAGTCCCGGTTTCTGATGACAGGAGAGGCACTGCGCGTCGGCCATGCCCTGGTCGTAGTACACGCTGCGGATCTTGTGCGGCTGATGGCAGTCGACGCAGGCGGGCAGCAGATGCGGCTGCTTCTCCCAGCGTTCGCCCTTGATCACCTTCACGTGTACCTGCTCGATCTGCGTGTGACAGCTCGCGCAGGTTTTCGCGATGTTTTTGCGGGCGATGGACGAGGAAGGATCGGTGTGCGGCAGCATCTCATGCGCGGTGTGACAGGAGATGCAGGTCGCGGAAACGATCAGTCCCTTCTTCAGCAGTCCTTCGCCGTGGATGCTCTCCGAGTAATTCTCGAGAATGTTGCTCTGGTGAATCGTGCGCTGCTTCGTGACCGGCGAACCTTCGCGGTGGCAGGTGCCGCAGAGGAAAGGAATGTTGAAGGCGCGGACCGGGGACTTCGGATCGTTCTTCTTGAGAACATTATGACTGCCGTGACAGCTCGTGCATGTCGGCGCCAGGGGATCGCCGCGCTTGGCCGCCCTGCCGTGCAGCGAACGCATCTGCTTCTCGGCGATCTCGCCGTGACAGGTCGCGCAGTCCACGGGCTCGAGATCGTCGGCATGCGGGAGATCATCGGGATCGACGTCGGTGTGGCACATGACGCATTCGAACTTGCCGTGCGTTGACTTCGTGAGAATTTTCTCGTCCACGAACATCGAACGGGATTTTCCCTTGCGCGTGCCGCGGAGATCCTTGTCCTCATGGCAGGCGTAGCAGTCGGCGTTCTCCTGCGCCATGGCCGGCGCGGCGAACGCCGCGAGGAACAGCGCGGCAAGGAACAGCACGATGGGGAGGGGTACGGCGGCGATGGAGCGCGTCGTGGGAATCCCTTCCGCGCCTCCGCGCCGAGGTGCGATCAGCATTGTCATCACATTTCCTTTCGAACGGTTCAAGACCCGGCGGATCAATTACGATTCGCTGGTCGGAATATCGATCATGTCGTCGTCTTCCGGTTCGCCCTTCGCGCGGCGCTCGGCGCGGATGCGCTCGAGCTCGAGGGGATGCTCCTCTTCCATTTCTTCCTCCGTCAGCGAACCCTTGAGCCATGCAAGGTTCATCGGGTAGACATCGGGATTGAAGATGACAAAGTAGATGTGCCAGACGAGAATCGCCAGCGTCGCGAGCCAGGCTTCGTAGTAGTGAATCGACCGCGCGACATCGTAGCCGAGCTTCGTGAACATCCCGAGGAAGAATTCGTCGAACCACATGATCAGGCCGGTGGCGCCCATCACGACATTGCCCCAGACCAGCGCCCAGTATTCGCTTTTCTCGATGTAGGAGAAGCGCTCGAACTTCGGCTTGACATCCGAGAACCCGAGGTTGTACTTGAGCACGCCGACGGCGTCGGTGGCGTCCTTGATGCGCGGGAGCAGGTCCATGAACAGCTGCCGGCCGCGCGCGGTCATCGAGAGATAGAAGATGTGGTACACGCTGGCCGAGAGGATCACGACACCGGCGATGCGGTGGATCAGCGAACGCGCGTCGAAGGCGGAATCGCTGATCGAACGGATTCCCTCGACCCACCACGCCTCGGGGAAGCGCAGCATGAAGCCGGTGATGACGAGCAGGAAGAAACTGCTGAGGAGCGAAGCGTGCTGGAGCCGTTCGTTGAGCGTCATGCGCACGTGCAGACGCGAGCTGCCGCCGTGATGCGGCAGGTGGCCGCGCCGCACCTTCAGTTTATTGATCGCCTTGCGGCGGAAGTCCAGGATGTTGTGCAGCAGCATGCCGCCGATGATCACGACGATGAGGATGATGTAGATCGTCGCGATCCAGTAGAGCAGGGGCTCGTCCTTCGCGCTCTCTCCCGTGCTGTGGATCTTCCCGGTGGCAAAACGGACGTTCGCGTTGGGATGGCAGGTGCCGCAGGTCCTGACCAGATTGTCCTTGTGTACCTGCGACCGCGGGTCGCTCGAAGGCAGGATGTTGTGGACGCCGTGGCAGCTCGCGCAGTTGGCGACCTCGCTGGATCCGCCGACGAGCGCCAGGCCGTGATAGCTCCCCTCGTAGCTGCGTGTCTGCTTCGAATCGAATCCGTATTTCTCCGAGAGCGCGAGCGAACTGTGGCAGGGCGCGCAGACCTGGCGGGAAACGTTCTGCGGCGCGACAGGGGAATTCGGATCCGAGACCTGCAGGATGTTGTGCTCGCCATGGCAGTCGGTGCAGCCCGGGGAATTCAGGTTCCCGCGTGAGTTGGCCTGCCCGTGAATGCTTTGCTTGTACTCCGCGGCGATATCCTTGTGGCACTTGCCGCATTCGTCCGCGATATGGAGCTTGTTGACCTTCGATTCCGGATCGTAGCTGCGCTTCATCTCATGACTGCCATGGCAGTCGACGCAGTTCGCCGCGTCGCCGTTGCCGCCGAGCAATGCCGCTCCGTGGACACTCTTCTCGTAGGACTGGATGAACGCGGCCGTCGGTCCCATCCGCTTGCGCACGTCGGGATTGTCGGCATGGCACTGCAGGCAGAGCTGTTCCTGCACTTTCTTGGTCTCGACCTTGCTGAGCTTCCCCTGATGACCGGTCACATCCTGCGAATGGCAGGAAATGCAGTTCGGCGCACCCTTGAATCCCTGCGCCAGGGCCTTGCCGTGTTCGGAAGTGGCGAAGGTCGACGCGACGCCGGGGTGGCATTTCGCGCAGGTCTGCGTCAGCTTGCTGTAGTGGAAAGGCGAGGCGGGATTGTCGAGCCGCAGCACGTCATGCGTGCCGTGGCACTGCTTGCAGGCGTTCTGCAATTTCCCGCTCTTTTTCGCGAGCGACAGCTGCACGGAGTGGAACTGGTGCTTGACCACCGCGTCCTGATGGCAGCTCGTGCACTGCACGGGCTGGATGTTCTCCTTGTGCGGCATCTCTTCGGGATCGAAGCCCGTGTGGCAGGACACGCAGGCGAGCTTCGCGTGGCTGGACTTCTTGAGCACCGCAGGCCTGGCGTACAGCGAGATCGTGCGGCCGCCCTTCTCCATCGTCAGTTCGGTGTCGTCGTGGCAGGCAAGACAGTCCTCTGCGGTCTGCGCGGATGCGGCGGCCGGGAGGAGCATGCCGAACGCGACAATCCATAACCAGGATGAAATTGTCTTTTTTAGGGGCATAAAAAAATCTTCCTTACGGAGGGGAGGGATGTGCGTCTATTTGAATTGCGAGAATATCCTTGCCACAAGAAACAGTTTGCACTGCAAAATGTTGTCAAATAAACATCGAGAATTGCGGGGATTATTCCAACGCCGTGGGCCACAATTTGTATCGGGAACTGAAGATCGGAATCTGTGAATTCCGCCCGCCGGCACCGTCTCCGCCCGTTGGGGCGGAGGACGGGACACGGGAGCCTGTGATGGGGACGGGCACGCCGTCTCACACGCCGAGATGACAGGTGGCGCAGGGCACCTCGCGCCAGGCCTCGTCGATGTCGGCAGGGTGGATGAATTCCATTCCGCGAATGTTCTGCTGCGGATTGCGCGTCGGACCCTGCACGACGATCGTGTGGCAGACGTTGCAGTCGTTGGTCAGCACCGTGCCGTCGTCCGCGACATGCTTGTTGTCATGGCAGCGGAAACAGCCCATGTCATAGGTGTGCCCGATGTTGTTCGGGTAATGCTTCCAGGACACCTTCATTTCGGGGAAGAAATTCCGCGTGTAGATGGCCTGGAGTTCCTTGATGCTCCGGTCGACGTCGTTCTTCCGCGCGGCGAGGACCTGCGGCGCGTGCGTGCGCAGCTCGCGGCGGATGAAACCGGGGATCTGGCGCAGCGCCTCCTGCTTGTCGGCGTAGGTCTGCGTCAGCGCCGCGGAAGCGAGCGCGCGGATATTCGGGAGCGTGCTGTCGATGCGGTTGAGCGCCATCGCGTCGTTGATCGTGCGGAACGGCGGATAGTAGATGTGCGACGGCCGGTTGTGACAGTCGATGCAGTCCATCGTCCGCCTCTCGAACCTGCGCAGCGCGGCGTCGTCGTACTCCGTCTCCGTCGTCCGGTATATCCGCGTCTTGCCGGCGAGGTCCGTGGCCTCGACCCACGGTATCTCCTGACGCTTCTTGTCGGTGGCGATGTAGCGCACGGTGTTGGCGGTGTTCATGTGCCCGTGGATGCCCTCGGTCGGACCCAGCTCACTCTGTCCGCCCCCGATCTTCAGGTTCATCACGATCGTCCACGGCTCCGCTTCGGCCGTGTCGAGCGGGTAGTAGGTTTTCGCGAGTTCCTTCACGCCGGTGAAGACGTTGGGCCAGTGGCATTCCTCGCAGGTCTCGCGCGCGGGACGCAGGTTGGCGATCGGCGTCTCGATCGGACGGCTGAATTTTTCGAACAGCACCGAGTAGACCTGGTACGATCCGGAAATCTTGGCCTTCACGAACCAGTCGGCGCCTTCCCCGATATGGCACTCGGCGCAGGGAACACGCGCGTGCGGCGAATGCTGGTACGCGACGTACTCCGGCTCCATGACCACGTGGCAGATCTCCCCGCAGAACTCGACGGACTCGGAATAGTTGTATGCCTGGTAGGTCCCCGCGGCCGACACGACGATCAGCAGCATCGTCACGACGGTGAAGATCATGATGGCCGTGCGATGCCCGGCATCGTTGAGGTCCAGCACCATGTATCTCCGCGGAGCGTTTTCGTGCTTCCGCAGCCGGCGCCGCTCGAGCAGCACGCCGATGGGGATCAGCAGCAGGCCAAGAATCATGATGGCCGGAATGAGCATGTACGTGAAGATTCCGAGATACGGCGACTGCGTGTACCCGAGCACGTCCATGAGGAAGAAAATGATGACTGTGCCGAACGCCACCAGGGCGACGCCGGCGCCGACGAGGCTGACGGGGTTGTAGAGGTTTTTCGGGAGTCTGGGCATGTGGCTCTCGCGAGTGGTTGGATACATAAATCTATTGATATTTGATATTCGCGTCAACGACTCCTCTGAATGAATTCGAGATTCTTGCATCCCGGCGTCTTCTTTTGTAGAATGCGGTGGTCTCACTCGCATGCTTCCATCGCTCCCGGGATAATGCGCGCACGCGCATTCCTCATCGGAAATTCCTGCTCCCATATTTCATACATCGCGGAGGATATGGCAATGAAACTCGCGGATCTTCCATCAATTCGCCCGGGGTGGTCGTGGAGGCTGGCTGCATTCCTTTTCCTGTCGCTCATTACCGCGGGATGCAGCGGCGGCGATGCGTCGGTATCGGAGGGGGACCGGGATGCGGCAGAGAGCACTGCGCGTCGCGCCGTGGACAAACTGGTCGGGACGCTGATGGGCGAGGTGCAGAAAAGCGTCCGGGAGCACGGCCTCGCGAGCGCCGTCGACCATTGCGCATCCCGGGCACAGGAGCTGAGCACACTGATCGGCGCGGAGGAGGGAGTGACCATCCGCCGGGTGACGGAAAAGACACGCAATCCGGTCGACGCACCGGACAGCTACGAGCGCCGCATCCTTGCGCAGTTCGCGGCGATGGCGCAGCGCGGTGAAATCAGCGCGTCCACCGTGCATGCCGAGGTGGTGACCGGGAACGCCGGGCGGACGCTGCGCTACCTCAAGCCCATCATGGTCATGAAACAATGCCTCGGCTGCCACGGATCGCCCGACTCCATCGCCGAGGATGTGCGTTCAGCCTTGCGGCAGCATTATCCCTCGGATCTCGCGACCGGCTATGGGGAAGGCGACCTTCGCGGCGCCGTGAGTGTGCTCGTGCCGCTTGACGGAAAATGAACAGGGAGGGGGATACGATCAGAAGGCGAAGGTGAAGGAGAGCATGGATTGGAAGTGGACGTTCCCGTAATCGCCGAAGCCCTTGAGCCCGCGGAACTGTGCGTCGATGCTCCCATGGGCGTACTCGAACAGGATGAGGCGCAGGGCGGCGAACCCGACCGGCAGCAGCTGGTCCTCGGTGAGATTTCCCTCGAGCGGGAGCTGCTTGTCGATGCGCGCATCCTGATACTGCATGCCGCCGCCGATCAGGATCATCACCCGCGCGACAGGTCCGAATGCGAGGAATGCGTTCGCGCCGATTCCCCAGAGCGATTCGATCGCGTCGACCGGTCCCTCCTCTCCGATATAGCGTACGTCGGGATCGTCGTAGAGCGCCCGTTTCATCATCCGGTAATACCCGAGATCCGCACCCGCCCAGATCCGGACGAGCAGGGTATCGAGTTCGATCATTCCCTGCAGTCCGAAACTCACTCCGCCGATGGAGGTCAGGTTCGTGTTCTCGAATCTGTCCTGCAGAATCTCCGCGGGCTCTGATATGCCGTTATATCCCGCCATCAGGGAGAAGTTGATCGGTATGCTCTCCTTCTTTGTGCGCTGCAGACGGAATTCGCTCTGGGCATGCATAGCCGAGGGCAGAAGGATCGTGCAGATCATGGCCGCGAGGAGGGAGAGTGTGGTGATGGATGAACGTTTCATTCCCGTCGTACTGCATTGAATGGACTTTCAGGCACAGTATTTAATTTGAAGCTTCCGCGGGCAAATTCCAAGGCGACGGTGGTTCAAAAATCCCTCCCTGACCGCGGCAGTGGCGAGCACCGCCTGGCCAGTGGCGCTCAGCCCCTCTGGTGTGGGTATCAGCATCAGCATCAGGGCGGCGGCGGCTCCGCCCGCGAGGCCGGTCCGACGCAGCCAGGGGGGCGACTGCACATCGGGCAGCGACTGCACATCGGACGGTGACTGCACGCCGGGCGACTGTACGCCGGGCGGCGATTGCAGATCGGGCGGCGACTGCACGCCGGGCGGCTCAAGCATGCTCGACGGGGAAGTGTGATGCAAGGAAGGCGTCGACCGCATCGTTGAAGAGCAGGGGACGCTCGAGGCAGCTGAGGTGACCGCAGTTCGGGAACACGTGCAGCTCCGCGGCCGGCTGAAGCTCGTGCATGCGCTGCGCAATTGCCGGGGAAATCAACGTGTCCTCCGCGCCGGCGATGATACAGACGGGCACCTCGGTCCCGGCAAGCAGGTCGCTCGAATCCTCACGCCGCGCCATGGCTTCGAGCATGCCCGCTATGCCTTCAGACGTCGCTGTGGCGAGAATTTCGTCGAGCAGCTGCAGCACGTCGGGCGCGCTGTCCCGCGTGCTGGCACCGACGAGCTTGCCCCGCATGCCGGCAACGAAATCCGCGATCCCGTCCTTGCGCACCGCCTTCGCCTGCGCGCGGCGATCTGCGGCGGCCTCCGGTGTATCCGCGTCCGCGCGCGTGTTGGCGAGGATGAGTCCCCGCACGCGGTCGCGGTGCCGGCGGTACATGTCCAGCGCGATGTAGCCGCCCATCGAGCAACCGGCGACCACGGCCCGGCCGATGCGCAGTTCATCGAGCAGTTCGACGGCCATGTCGGCGCAGTCGCCGATGCCCGTACCGGGAATAAACGGACCGCCGCGTCCGAAACCGGGTAGCGTGAAGGAGATCACGCGGAAATGCCCGCTCAGATCGCGACGCTGGCTCTCCCACATCGAGGCATTGAGCGGGAAGGCGTGGATGAGCAGCAGAGCGGATCCGCTGCCTTCGTCGGTATAGAATGCTGGGAGCATCGTACGAATCTCCTCGACAGTGATGCGGGGACGGGCGAGAGGGGAAGGCCGCCCTGTTGGACGGCCTTCCTGATCCAGGTTCAGTGTTTTGCGAAGGGAACGTTTCGGACGAGCTGGAAGGAAACGACGAGTTCCAGGTAGCGATCCGCGCCGCTGCCCTGCACGAGCTTGCCGTTGGCGCCTCGCTTGACCAGGAGGCGGAAGTAATTATATTCCGTCCCGCGACTGAGCCGGCCGTATACGATCTTGCCGCTGTTCACCGCCGCGTTCGTGATCGTCACCTCCGCGGATGTGTATGTCGCGGTCGAAGGCGCGGTGGTCGTGAAATGTTCGTCGAGATCGTCGGCGTCGTAGAAAACCGTGGAGAACTGCGTCTCGAGTCCCGGATTGCCTGTCGCCGCGCTGGGACTGCGGATGACGAGGAAGTTTGATGTCTCGTTCGGCGCGTAGACAAACAGGTCACCGCGATCCTTGAATTCCTGTCCCGACTGCGGTATGACCTCGCACACGCCGCTGGCATTGAACAGATCGACACCGCTGTTGAATGCCGTCGACGTCGTGGCGTACACGCGGATCGGCTGTTCGTCCTGGTTGACGTCGCGACGGATTGCCGGCGCCCAATCTATCGTTGCGGCGTCCGCGCTCTCCTTGTCCTGCGATGTGACGGCACGCACCGTGAATTTGTACCGTGTGCCGTTTTCCAGGTTCTGTACCGTGAAACCGCTGCCCTTCGGGGCGTTCTCGAAGAAACTCTGATTGTTGTCCGTGTTGAGAACCACGATTTTGTACCCGCCGAAATTGTCCTGCCCCTCGCTCGCGGACGGCTGCCAGTTCAGGATAACCGCCTCGTCTGCGGATGAGGCGCGTAGCTTCGTCGGAGCAGTGACGTCGGCGTCCACCGGTCCGGTGCTGTCCTCGTCGCATGCTGGCGCGAATGCCAGCGCGACCGCGACGGCAAGAACGCGGAAGTGTTTGAAGTTCATGAGACCCTCGTGCTGATGAAGGTAATACCGCGTGCGCTTCATACCGGCGCACCGCGGCGGATTGTGTCGTTTGGTCCCAAGATAGAGAAAAGACAGCGCAAAGCGAAGCGAAGCGCGCAGCGCTTCGCGCGCTGTTGGCTATTGGCCGTTGGCTATTGGCTGTTGGCAGTTGGCAGTTGGCCCCAGGCAGTTAGCAGTTGGCCCCTGCGTCGGACTGCCGAGGCACTGCGGTCGCGGATTCGATGCAGGAAATCGGACATCAGCGGATGGAATATGGAGAAGGCCATCTGTCGATCGCACGATGCGATGAACAGATGGCCTTCAAACAGCCTGGAGCCTAAAACTTGAAGCCTACTGCCAATGGCCTACTGCCAAAAGCCTACTGCCAATGGCCTACTGCCAAAAGCCTACTGCCAATGGCCTACTGCCAAAAGCCACTAGCCAATGGCCAACTGCCAAAAGCCAACTGCCAATGGCCAAAAGCCTGCGGCCTACGGCCGCTCGGCTCAGTGCTTCGCGAACGGATTATTCGGCGCGTTCTGGAAAGATGCGACCATCTCGAGATAGCGATCCGGGCCGCTGCCCTGGATCAGAGAGCCGTTGCTGCCTTTCTTGACGAGGATGCGGAAGTAGAACTTCTCACTGCCGCGGACAAGGCGTCCGAAATACACGCGTCCCGTGGCAGCACTGCCGGTCTGCACGGTCAGTTTCTTCAGAGTGAAGCTCGCGTCCGAAGGAGGTTCGGATGCGAGCTGGCCGTCGAGATTGTCGATGTCGACCGGCGTCACGTTCGAGAACTGCGTCTCGAGGCCCTGGTTGTTCGCCTGATCGGGGCTGGTGATTTCGATCGTGGAGGTGTTGCTCGTGGCATGGACGTACAGGTCGCCGCGATCCTGGAAGATCTGGCTGGACTGTTTGATGACCTCGGCAAGGCCGGAGTCGTTATACAGGTCGACTGCGCTGTCGAAGTTCGTCGAAGTCGTGGCGTACACCTTGATCGGCACGCCGTATTTGTCCGTGTTCTGCCGCGGAGCAGGAGACCACTCGACCGTCGCGAAGGTCGTTCCGTCCTTGCCGAGATCGGTCACCGAACGGATGGTGAACTGGTAGCGGACGCCATTGGTCAGACCGTCGACGCGCATGCTGTTGATGCCCTTGCCGGCCGTGCGGGGCGCGAGTGTCGTGCCCGTGGCTTTGTTGAGGATGCTGATGCTGTAACTTCCGAAATTGCTGGCACTCTCGTCGATGGAAGCGGTCCAGTTCAGGAAAATCGCGCCGTCGGCGGAGGCGGCCTTCAGGTTCGACGGTGCGGCGAGCACGGGATCGTTATCGACGGGATTCGTGTCCTCGTCGCAGGCGGTGAACGCCGCGGAGAATAGCGCGGTCAGCGCGATCAGGCCAAGGATGCGGAATTTCTTCATTATGAACCTCTGATGATGGTTGAGAAACTGTGTTCGTTGAAGGATGGTTTCTGACTGAGAAAACGGCGCATTACGCTTTAACGCGGTATTCAGGGAACGGGTTCCGATGGCCGCTTTTCTGCTGGAATTTGAGCTCCTTCACAAAAATCGTACTTTTATCGGTTCCCAATATCATGCATGTGTTCAAACACCCTAATATATGAAAACGCATGGATATTCCGAAGTCTCCATGCAGAGGAAATGAGGTTCTCATGGAATTGCTCACCGTCAGGATCGAAAAGCTCGAGGACATGAATTTCATTCTCGGCCACTCGCATTTCATCAAGACCGTCGAGGATCTGTACGAAGCGATCGTGCAGACCAATCCCGCGATGAAGTTCGGCATCGCGTTCTGTGAAGCGTCCGGACCTGCGCTCGTCCGCTGGATCGGCAACGAGCAGGACCTGGTCGACCTCGCCGTTCGCAACGCCTCGGCAATCGGGGCGGGACACAGCTTCATCATCATGATGCGGGACGGTTTTCCGGTCAACATCCTCAACACCATCAAACAGGTGCCGGAAGTGACGCGCATCTTCTGCGCCACCGCGAATCCGACGGAAGTGATCGTCGCGGAAACGGAACAGGGGCGCGCGATCCTCGGCGTGGTCGACGGCTGCAAGCCGCGTGGCGTCGAAAACGACGACGACATCGCCGAGCGCAAACGCTTCCTCCGCATGATAGGATACAAACTATAGACGAGCACGAGCACGAGCACGAGGACGAGCACGAGCACGAGGACGAGCACGAGCACGAGCACGAGCACGAGAAAGTAACGGGCCACGTGCTCGTACTCGTGCTCGTGCTCGTTCTACTTTGCTCGCGGGACGGGAAAATGATAGCTTGGTTACGATGAAGTTTCCCGCGCAATCTATACTCGTGATCCGCATGAGCGGTATCGGCGACGTGCTGTGGACGACGCCGCTGCTCAGCAATTTGCGGCTGGCGTATCCCGAGGCGCATATCGCCTATGTCGTGCGCACGGCGAGCGCGCTCGTGCTCGAGAACAATCCCGACATCGACGAGATCATCCGCTTCGAGGACGAGAACATCCGATATCAGCTGGCATTCCTTCGCCGGCTGCACCGCAGGCATTTCGACATTTCAATCGACCTCATCTGCTCGCCTGCGACGGCGATACAATCAGTGGCGAGCGGGGCGCGCGTGCGCATCGGATTCGACTTCCGCGTGCGCCGCCTGCTCTACACGCACCCGCTCTCGGCGCGGGATGCGAATCATGGGCACGAGGTGGAATTCAACCTGTTCGTGCTCGGCTGCATGGATATTTCCTTGCGCAGCCGCGCCCTCGTCTGGCGTGTCGCGGCGGAGGAGCGCAGTCTCGCAGCCGAACACTGGAATCTGCTCGGTCTCGGTGGCGGCGAACCGGTCGTCGCATTGATCCCGACGGGCGGCTATCCCTCCAAGAAATGGCCGCTCGGGCACTGGAAGCAGCTGGTCGCGGATCCCCGGCTGCACGGGTTCCGGTTTCTCGTGTTCTGGGGAAACGACACCGAGCGCCGCGATGCGGAGGCCATCGCCTCCGTCTCGTCCCGCGTGGTCGCCGCGCCGCGTCTCGCCCTGCGCGAGACAGCAGCGATGCTGGAGCGCTGCGCGGCGGCCGTGGGGAACGACAGCGGACCCGCGCATATCGCGACCGCGCTGGGAATTCCCGTCGTCATGTTTTACGGACCATCCGATCCGAAAAGCCAGGGACCCTGGAGCGACCGCGCGACGGTGCTGCGCATCGACGATGTGGAACAGCGCTGCTGCCGGCGCCTCGACTGTCCCGATCCCGTCTGCATGACCGGCATCTCGCCGGGGAGAACGGCGGAAGCCCTGCTGCGCGCGCTTTCAATGCCGGCGCATGCAGATCCGTCCGCCACGGACGGCACGCGGGAGCCGACGGCCTACAACGCGCATTCCGACGAGACAGCGGCGGAGGCCGCGCCGTGAGCATCGTCTGTTCGCTCGTCATCGCAGTGTACAATCGTCCGGAGTATCTGCGCATGATTTTCGCCGCGTGCGCGAGGCAATCCTTCCGCGATTTCGAGATTCTCGTCGCGGACGACGGCTCCGGTCCCGCCGTCGCCGCCGCCGTGGAGGAAGCGCAGGCTTCCCTCGGATTTCCCCTGCGGCACCTCTGGCATGAGGACCGCGGCTGGCGGAAGAACGCCATGCTCAACAACGCCATCCGCGCCGCGCGCAGCGAATACCTGGTGTTCATCGACGGCGACTGCCTCCCGCACCGGCAGTTCCTCGCGGACCACATGAATGCGCGGGAGGAAGGATGCTACCTCTGCGGCCGCCGCGTCGAGACCAGCGAACGCTGGACCGCGCGACTGACGATGCGCGATGTCGAGAGCGGACGCTTCGAGCGCGTGGGTCCACACATGTGGTTCGACGGACTGACCGGCCGTGCCAGGCGTGTCGAGGACGGGCTCCGTTTTGAAAGCCCGCGCCTGCGGAACATATTGCACGGATCCGAACGCGGCCTGCTCGGCAGTAATTTTTCCGTCCATCGCGCGGCGCTCGTCGCGATCAACGGCTTCGACGAGGAATACGACGGTCCCGGCTGCGGAGAGGACAGCGACGTGGAACTGCGGCTCGGGCTGCTCGGACTTCGCGCCCGCTCCCTCCGCCACCGTGCGATTCAGATCCATCTCGCACACGCGCGCACCGCGGTGCCGCAGCGCTGCCTCGACCGCTTCGCCGCGCTGCAGGCGCATCCGCGCATGCGCTGCACGCATGGATTGGTGCATCTCGAAGATCCCATGGAGAATCCCGTTCCGTGAAAACCGTCATCCGCATTCTCAGACACGTCCTCCCATATAAGCGGAACCTTGCGCTCGCCTCCACCGCGATGTTCTTCTCCGTGATCTTCAACATGGCCACCGTGGTTCTCGTCATTCCCTTCATCAACGTGCTCTTCGATCCGGTGTACCCGACCCCGCAGCCGGTGCCGCCGCTCTCCATCGGCACGCTGAAGGGCTGGGCGTTCGCGCAGATGAACAACATCATGGCCTCCACCGACGCGGTGACGGCGCTGAAATACCTGTGCGCGATGATCATCATCGCATTCTTCATGAAAAACGTTTTCGGGTACGCCCAGTCGTGGAGCATGGCGCCGGCGGAACAGGGAATCATCCGCGACCTGCGGCGCAATCTGTACGAGCATATGAACCGGCTTTCGCTCAGCTACTTCACCGAGGAGAAGAAGGGCATGCTCATGTCGCGCATCATCAGCGACGTGCAGCTGGTCAATGATTCCGCGATCGCCGTTGTCAACAGCCTCTTCCGCGATCCCCCGCAGATTCTCGTGTACACCGTCCTCCTCTTCGTCATCGACTGGCAGCTGACGCTGATCGCCTTCGTGCTGCTGCCCGTCACCGGTATCATCCTGGCGAGGATCGGCAACTGGGTCAAGCGCGAGAGCGACCGCCTGCAGGAATCCATCGCGCGCCTGACCTCGGTGCTGGACGAAGGGCTCTCGAGCATGCGCATCATCAGGGCGTTCAGGACAGAGGAGTACGAGATCCGGAAATTCGGTAAGGAGAACCAATCCTATTACGAAACATTCGTGGGCATCAAGCGGCGGCGCGATCTCGCGTCGCCCATCACCGAGACGCTCAGCGTGCTCGTGGTCGTGGTGATCCTCTGGTTCATGGGCGATTCGATTCTCACCGGACGCAGCGGGATGTCGAGCGGTGTGTTCGTGGCCTACATCTTCGCCATGCTGCAGATGATGCAGCCGTTGAAGTATTTCGGGCAGACGGTCAACCACATCTCGCAGGGAGTGGCGGGCGCCGAACGCGTGTTCAACGTGCTCGACATCCAGCCGCGCATCGTCGACCGCCCCGGCGCGACGGACATCGGCGCGTTCCGCGACCGCATCGTTCTCGATGGCGTCCATTTCCGCTACGACACGGGCGAGGAAGTGCTTTCGGGCATCGACGCCGAGATCAGGGCCGGCGAGGTCGTGGCGATCGTTGGTCCCAGCGGCGTGGGGAAAAGCACCCTGGTCGATCTCGTACCGCGCTTCTACGACGTGACCGGCGGGGCCGTGCGGATCGACGGACGCGACATCCGCGACATCACCGTGCATTCGCTGCGCGGCCTGATGGGCATCGTCACGCAGGAGACCTTCCTGTTCAACGCCACCATCCGGGAGAACATCGCGTACGGGGAGGAACGGATCAACATCGAACGCGTGATCGCAGCGTCGCGCGCGGCCAACGCCCATGACTTCATCCTCGAGACAGCGCAGGGATACGACACCGTGATCGGCGACCGCGGCGTCAAGCTCTCGGGCGGACAGCGGCAGCGGCTCTCCATCGCCCGCGCGATCTACAAGAACCCGCCGATACTGATTCTCGACGAAGCCACGTCCTCGCTCGACACCGAGTCGGAGATGCTCGTGCAGAAGGCGATCGAGAACCTGATGGAGGGACGCACTTCCATCGTCATCGCGCACCGCCTGAGCACGATTCAGCGCGCGGACCGTATCTACGTGCTCAACAACGGCGGGATCGAGGAGACGGGCACCCATGACACGCTCCTTGCGCGGAACGGACTTTACAAGCGTCTGTACGACATGCAGTTTCACCTATGATCGCGCGCGAGGCAGTGATACGAACCTCCCGCCGGGTGCTGGGCGTTTCCGTCGCGGTCATGATCGCGGGGATCCTCTTCTCCATGGCGCTGTCGTCGATCGCCTTCGCGGTCGCGGGCGCCGCATTCCTCCTGCTCGCCATGCTCGAGCCGCGCGCCGTGCTGCGGCCGTCCGGCATCGACCCGTACCTGCTCGTCTGGATCGCCGCGGTGCTGGTCATGGTCGTGTCCGCCGCCTATCCCGCCTCCGCGCTGAACAGCGCGCGCCGGATCCTGCTGATCCTTGTCGTCTTTTTCATTCCGGCGGCCTATCCCTCCTCCGGCTCGCTGCGGCGATTTCTGCTGGTGCTTGCCATTGCCGCCGGCCTGCATTCCCTGTCCGCCATCGTGTACCATGTCTGGAGCGGCGCGGAGCGACTCGGCGTCTTCCAGCACTACATGACGGGCGGCGGACTGCGCATGATCCTGCTGCTGCTGTTCCTGCCGCTGCTCCTCGACAGGGCGACGCCGCGGAAGGAGCGGAGCATCCTCGCAGGAGCGGTGACGCTGATGCTGGTCGCCCTCGTCCTGACCATGACCCGCAGCAGCTGGCTTGGCTTCGCCGTAGGCGCCGCGTTGATCGCCGTGCTGCGCTACCGGCTTCTCATACCCGCGCTTGTCGTCGCGCTCCTGCTCGTGTTTCTCGTCGCGCCGCGCCAATACCGCGAACGGCTCTCGCTGATGTTCACGACGCAGACGACCGAACTGCGTGGCGAGACCGGCGGAGAAGCCGTCGTGCAGAGCAACCAGAGCCGTATGCGCATGTGGAAGACCGGCTGGCGCATGTTCCTCGACCATCCGGTCGTGGGCGTGGGCGACGGGGAGATGTACGCGATGTACAGGGAATACGTGCCGGACGCCATCAAGGACGAAGGGGGCCATCTGCACAACACCTACATTCATGTGCTCGCCACGCATGGAGCGATCGGTCTCGCGGCGCTGCTCGCGCTCTTCGGAGCGATCGCATGGCGAGAGTGGCGCATCGCCCGGCGGGAGCGCGCGAACGAGATCGGGGCCCTCGCGCTCGGCGCCCTGGCCGCCTTCGTCGGCTTTCTTGTCAACGGCATGGCCGAATACAATTTCGGCGATCATGAAATTGTCCTTCTGATCTGGATGACCGTCGGTCTCGTCAACGCCGCGGCCGCGGCGGGCTTCCGATGGAAGGATCACCCGGCGGGAGCGCCATGAACACGGATCGTATCACACAGGCGATGCCATGAGGCAGGACGCACGGAAACCGGGCGATGGGAAAAAGAATATTCATGAGGAATATCCGCAATACTGCGATTATAGCTGCAGGTACTCGGCGTTCGGTGATCCCTGCGCGGTGGGAGCCTGCCGACGCGATGTCGGAATCTGGTGCGGCAAGGCCGGCCGGCTGCACGGCAAACACGCGCCCTGCCTTTTCCGTCCCATAGTGAAGTAATTTCCCTTGACAAAGCGTTCTCCATTCGCTATAATTGGCGCGGTGCATGCGGGGCTCGTCTCCTTCCGCACCGCTTCCGAATAACCTTAGACAGGAGTACCCGATCATGATTTGGACCATGGAACTCGCCTCCTGGTTGGATGACGCTCCCTTCCCCGCGACGCGGGATGAGCTGATCGACTACGCAACCCGGATTGGCGCTCCCTTGCAGGTGCTGGAGAACCTGCAGGAGCTCGAGGATCCGGATGAAACATATGAATCCATCGAGGATATCTGGCCAGATTATCCGGTCGACGAGGATTTCTTTTACGGAGACGAGGAAAGCGACTATTAAACGCCTTGCCCTCCGACACACACAGCAGCACGACGCGTGAGCGCCTGTTACGCGCAGCCCGGCACATCCGCGCCGGGCTGTTCGCTGGTATGTGCTGCCTGATTTCCACCGCCTGGTACGCCTCCCCGCAACAACTCTTCGCGCAGACAGATCCCTCCTACTACGATTCCGTCCAGGTGGCGGAGATCCGCTTCGAGGGCAATGCAACCTTCGACGAGAAGGATCTTCTGCCACGTCTCAGCCTGCAGGAATCGCCCTCCGGATTTTCAGTCTGGATCTATGAGAATCTCGGCGCCCGATTTCCTTTCGCCGTCGAGCCACGCTACTTCGATTTCCAGACCTTTCAGGACGACCTTTCCGCCCTCCGCCAGTTCTACAAGAACAACGGCTTTTTTTCCGCTGCCGTAGGAGGTGAATATCTGCGCGATCCCGAAGACGGGTCGGTCGGGATCGTCTATCTCATTGACGAAGGTCGCGCATCGCTGATCGACTCGGTGAGCTACCGCAACCTCGACAGTCTGCCTCCCGCTGTGCGCGGCGAGATCAACCGTTCGCCGCTGCTGCGACCGGGCCGCCGCTACAGCGCCGACGAGGTGCAGACCGAACGCAGCCGCATACTCGACATCCTGGCGAACAACGGGTACCCCCTGACCAGGGTCGACACGGTCGTGGTCGAGCAGAAGCTCTCGAACGGCAACGTCGTCGTGAAAATGGCCTTCCACCACGGGCGGCGCCTGTATTTCGGTCCGATCAAGGAAGAAATCAAGGGCGTAGACGAGCTCAACCTCGCGCGGAAGATCATCTACGACCGCGTGGAATTCAAAAGCGGCGAGATATACTCGCGCGCCCGTCAGAACGAGGGCGAAACGAATCTCAATCGCCTCGGCGTCTTCTCGTACGTGTCGAT
Source organism: uncultured Chromatiales bacterium (assembly GCA_964635845.1). GTDB lineage: Bacteria > Bacteroidota > Ignavibacteria > SZUA-365 > SZUA-365 > SZUA-365. The sequence continues at coordinate 6,241 of CAZWNO010000056.1, read as the reverse complement.
CACACCCGAATATCCGAAAATAGAGAACACGGGTGACTCCCTCGTCCCCATCACGCTCGAACTGCAGCCCCGGCAGCGCTTCGAGATCGCGCCCGGCGGGATCGTCAACAATCAGCTCAATGGGCTGACCGCCGGGGCCGAGGTGTCGTTCCTCATGCGCAACGTCTTCGCCGGTGCGCAGATGCTGACGACGCGCTTCAATCTGCTCGGGCGCATCCCGCGGGTGTGGCGGACTTACATCGCGACCTCGCAGCTGCGTTTCGACCAGCCCTACCTGTTTTCCAACAGGAATTCCCTCTACATGTCCGGGACGTACAGCCTCGTCGGAGAAGAAGACCTCGCGGAGGGGAGCATCCTTCAGGGTGTCGTGGGCATCGAGCGGTACCTGAGCAAGCGCAGTTCCGCCAAGCTGAGCTGGACCTACGAAATCTCCGAGTTCAGCGGCGACCCGAAGGCGCTGCTCGGCAAGGGATTTATCAATCTTTACACGACCGAAACGATCAATTTCCGCAACTCCATCCGCTCCTTCAGCATCGAGAAGGACGGAACCGACGATCTGTTCAATCCCTCGACGGGATACTCGCTCAAGGGCATCCTCGAGGAGGCCGGGTATCTCGAACAGATCGGCGTCAGTCCGCTGCCGCAGGAGAATGTCGGGCGTGGCATCCGGTCGACGCAGTATGTCAAACTGGAGGGGCTCGCGAAGTACTTCAGCGACCTGTCGCGGAATCGCACCACCATATTCGGGCTCAAGCTGCGGCTCGGCGGCATCTTCCGCTTCGGGACGAGCAAGGAACAGGATCTCCCCGTTCCCCCGAACCGCCGGTACTATGCCGGAGGAGCATCGAGCATTCGTGGCTGGACCGCGCGCGAACTCGCCGCCGATACCGCCGCCGCGTTTTTCGGGAGCAACGCCCTGCTCGAGGCTGGCGCGGAGCTGCGCTGGCACCTGTTCCCCACAGCGCGGAACTGGCTCGACGGATTCTGGTTCGTAACCTTCGCCGACGCGGGGAACCTGTGGACCGAGTTCTCGAATATCGACCTCTCGCAGACCGCTCTTGCGATTGGCTTCGGCATTCGGTACAATTTATTCTTCGGACCGATCCGCGTCGATTTCGGTCTGAAGGCCTTCAACCCCTCCTCCGAGCATCACCGATGGTTCTGGGAAAAACAGCTGTGGGGCGAGGTCATCCGTAAGGGCGTGCTGCAATTCGGCATCGGGCACGCATTCTGAAATTCCTCATCTCCTCGAGCGAGCATTCCTATGTCCTGGGATAATGTCGTCGGCCAGCTGCGCGTCAAAAGTCTTCTCCGAAGCATGTTCGAGAGCGGCCGCCTGCCGCATGCCCTGCTGTTCTTCGGTCCGTCGGGCGTCGGGAAGGACGCTGCCGCACTGATGCTCGCGCGCGCGCTGAACTGCCGGGAGGCACGCTTCGATCCCTGCGACGTCTGTCCGAGCTGCAAGGCCATGGCGGCGCTTCGCCATCCCCGCCTGAAGCTGATCTTTCCGATGCCGTCGAAGGCGGATGAGGACAGCGCGGTCGACAAGCTGAGCGAAGACGAACTCGAGGAGATGAACGCGCAGATCGACGCGAAGGCCGAGAATCCCTACTACCGCCTCGGCATGGCGAAGGCCGCGGGCATCAAGATCAGCAGCGTGCGCGATATCCGCAGGGAATCGGCGTTCCGCGCGGGGGACGCCGGACGAACGGTCGTGCTCATCACCGATGCCGACCGGATGAACAGCAGCGCGGCCAATGCCCTGCTCAAGACGCTGGAGGAGCCGACTGGCGACCTGCTGCTGATCCTGACGACGTCGCGCAAGGACGCACTGCTTCCGACCATCCTTTCGCGCTGCCAGCCGCTGCGCTTCGATCCGCTCAGCGATGACTTGATTTTGTCGGCGCTGCACCGTTTTCCCGAAGTCCGGGACGAGGACGCCGCCGCCGCGGCTCAGCTCTGCGGAGGCAGCTACGGACTCGCCCTCCAGATGGCGCGCGAGGGCGGCCTGGTGCGGCGCGAGGAAGTGCTCGAGTACCTGCGCGCCGTGGTGCGCTACAATCCCCAGCAGCTGACCGAACGCATACAGGCGATCCTCGGGCAGGACGATCGCGAGGCGCTGATCCGTTTCCTGGTCGTCGTCGCCGGCTGGTTCCGCGACGTGCTCGCCGTGCAGGTCGGGGCCGGAGAACACCTGCTTCATACGGATTTCCGCGATCCCATCACGCGCTTCGCGGAGCATTATCCCGATGCCGACTGCTCCCGCGCCATCGACGAGATCGAACGCTGCGTTGATCTCGTCCAGAAAAATGTGCATCTTACAAACCTGATGATCGTTCTCTCCCAGCGCCTCCGGAGATGTATCGTTCCGGCGGAAGGCGCGCTTTGATAGAAAGGCTGATTATGACAGACGCACATTCGGAGCAGAAAGGCGAGGAACGGGAGAAAAAGGAAGTACCTCTCGATCTGCACAAGCTCGACGACGCCGTACTGGTGTACTCCAGCGAGGAGGGAGACCTGACGGAACCCGTCGCGCCGCCGCAGCCCGCCGCGACCGGCGAGGAGCGTGTCCACCCCGACGAATGCTGCCATGATCATGAACAGGGACCGGATTTCGATACGTCCTCGCATACCGAAGTCGTGTTCAAGGGAGAGCGTCGCGGGTATTTCCTCAACGACCAGGGCCTGACACTCGCCGTCGGCGCCTTCGTGATCGTCGAGGCCGAGAAGGGGATCGACCTGGGCATGGTGGCGAGCATCGGGGCGACGGCGTACATGAAGAGCCGCCTGCGCATGCGTCCCTGCGTCGGGGAAGCGAGGAAGGTCCTGCGCATGGCGACGGACGCCGATCTCAAGGTTCTGGATTTCCATCGCGAGCAGGAGCATACCGCCTTCCAGATCTGCCTCGACAAGGTGCACAAGCTCGAACTGCCCATGAAGCTGGTGGACGTCGAGTACCAGTTCGACCGCAACCGCATCACGTTCTACTTCACGGCCGACGGCCGCGTGGACTTCCGGCAGCTCGTGCGCGAACTCGCGGCGGAATACCGCACGCGCATCGAACTGCGGCAGATCGGCCCGCGCGACGAGGCGAAGCGCATGGGCGGCTTCGGCGTCTGCGGCCGCGAACTCTGCTGCAGCTCCTGGCTGGGGATATTCGAACCCATCTCGACCGACATGGCGCGCCTTCAGAACCTGACCATCAATCCGTTCAAGCTCGCCGGCCAGTGCGGCCGGCTCAAGTGCTGCCTCAGCTACGAGGCGCGGCTGTACGAGGAACTGCTCAAACGCTTTCCGCCGCTGGACTACGCCGTCAGCACGAAAAAGGGCGAAGGGAAGATCGAGAAGATCGACATCTTCCAGGACGCGATTTTCGTGCATTACCAGAAAGACAATGTGTGGGACCGCATGACGCTCGATGAGATCAACTCCATACTCGAGCACGGACAGCAGGATCCCAGGCAGAAGAAAAAAGAAAAATCCCCCAGGTAGGGGGATTTTTCCATTACGATCGTCAGGGACGCCTTACTTCTTCATCCAGCTCTGCCAGTATTCCTTCCACTCGACCTGCTCCGCTTCCGGCGCGATGTGCAGGGTGTTGAAGGTGTCAAGCATGACCGCGATTTCATCGGTGCGCTCGAGCTTGTGCATATTGGCCATCGCCTTCGGATGTGGTCCGTGATGCATGCCCGTGGGGTGAAAGGTCACCATCCCCGGCTTGATGTTGTCGCGGCTGAAGAAATTTCCCGCATGATAGAAAAGCACCTCGTCGTAATCTGCGTTGCGATGGTAGAAGGGGACCTTCAGCGCGTCGGCGTCTTCCTCCAGCGGACGCGGGAGGAAGGTGCAGACCACGGCATTTTTCATCATGAAGGTCGTGTGCGCGGGCGGCGGGAGATGCGCGCGGTGGCTCATCACCGGCCGGATGTCGCGCACGTTGATCTTCCACGGGTAGCAGTCGCCCTTCCAGCCGACGGCGTCGAGCGGGTTGAACGGATACACCACCGACGTCAGCACGCCGTCGCGCCGCACGACGATTTCGTGCGCCGTGCCCGCGCGCTCGTCGTACACCTCCGGGAGCACGGGCAGCGTGATGGCGGACTGATCGAACAGCGCGTGTACGCCGATCAATCCCTTCATCTCGCGCGAGGGAATGCTGACCTGCGGATACGCCTCTATGATCAGGAAGAAATTCTCCTTCACCGAGGGATGCATGCGGTAGGTAGTCACGCGCGGGATGACGATGTAATCACCTTTCTCGTATGACAATTCACCGTAATCCGTCTCGATGCGGCCTTCACCCTCGTGCACGAACCAGATCTCGTCACCGTCGCCGTTGCGGAAATAATGCGGCATCGCCTCGGTGCGACGGGAGACGCTGACGGTGATATCGCCGTTGAACAGCAGGCGCGTGCGTTCGCCACGCGCGTCCGCGGCGTCCGAGGGTTGGACCGCATTGAAATCGAACGCCCGCGGCCGCAGGGGACCGTTGAACTCGGTCCAGTCCGTCGGCGGATGGAGGCGGTAGAGATGCGACACGGGGCCGAAGAAACCCTGGCGGCCGTGCTCTTCCTCGAAGGTGCCTTCGGGCAGGCCGACATGCGCCTGGCGGGTGTGCTTTCCTTGATGGTACAGATACATGGGAAATCCTTCCGGATGAATCAATGATGCTCGTATGGGTACTCGTTCGATGCGTTCCTTTATGCCCTGAGCGTATGTTTACATGTTCGCGATCAGCGCGCTGCCGAATTCGGAGCACTTCACCTCGCGCGCTCCTTCCATCAACCGTGCGAAATCGTAGGTGACCGTTTTCTTGCCGATCGTCGCCTCGATGGCGCCGATGATCAGATCGGCGGCCTCGTTCCATCCAATGTAGCGGAACATCATCTCGCCGCTGAGGATGAGCGAACCGGGGTTGACCTTGTCGAGTCCGGTGTATTTCGGCGCCGTGCCGTGCGTCGCCTCGAAGATCGCGTAGCCGTTCTGGTAGTTGATGTTGGCGCCCGGGGCGATACCGATCCCGCCGACCTGCGCGGCGAGTGCATCGGAAATGTAGTCGCCGTTGAGGTTCAGGGTCGCGATCACGTCGTACTCCGCCGGACGGGTGAGGATCTGCTGGAGGAAGGCGTCGGCGATGACGTCCTTGATCACGATGCCGTTCGGCAGGCGGAGCCACGGACCGCCGTCGATCGGTTCGCCGCCGAATTCCCTGCGGGCGAGGTCGTAGCTCCAGTCGCGGAAGCCGCCCTCGGTGAATTTCATGATGTTGCCCTTGTGCACGATGGTCACCGACTTGCGGTTCTGCGCGATCGCGTAGTTGATGGCGGCGCGCATGAGGCGCTCGGTGCCCTCGGCCGACGCGGGCTTGATGCCGATGCTCGAGCTTTCCGGAAAGCGGATTTTGCTGACGCCCATCTCCGACTGCAGCCAGTCGACAATCTTCTTCGCCTCGGGCGTCCCCGCCTTCCACTCGATGCCCGCGTAAATGTCCTCGGAATTCTCGCGGAAGATGACCATGTCGATGTCCTCGGGACGCTTGACCGGGGAGGGCACGCCCGCGAAATACTGCACGGGCCGCAGGCAGACGTAGAGGTCGAGCATCTGGCGCAGCGCGACGTTCAGCGAGCGGATGCCGCCGCCGACGGGCGTGGTGAGGGGACCCTTGATGCCGACCACGTATTCCCGCACCGCCTCGAGCGTGTCGTCGGGGAGCCACATGTTGTCGCCGTACTTCGCCACCGATTTCTCGCCGGCGAAAATTTCGAACCAGTTGATCTTTTTCTTTCCGCCGTAGGCCTTTTCCACGGCTGCGTCGAAGACGCGCACCGCGGCTGCCCAGATGTCGGGCCCCGTGCCGTCTCCTTCGATGAAGGGGATGATCGGATCGTCGGGAACGACGAGTCTTCCATTTTCAACGTTAATCTTACCGCCCGTCACGGGCGGCGTGAGCAACTGATACGCCATGCCGGTCTCCAGATTGTATGAGTAAGGAAAAAGGAATTGCGTGCTGCGCCATTCCGCGCGGGCGGAACAGGCTGCATCGTATAGTGGATGCATCACAGGTGCGTTCGGGTTCAATGATTCCTAAAGGTACGAATTCCGGTTGAATGGGGAAAGGGGTAGGGCTGGAAGGGTAGGAGGATAGGAGGGTAGGGGGGCAGGGGGAAAGAGGGACAGGCCCGGAAACACACCTGCCCAGGGTGTCAACCCTGGGAATAGGAGGATAGGGGGACAGGAGGAT
>CAZWNO010000055.1:0-26479 GCA_964635845.1 uncultured Chromatiales bacterium | reverse complement strand
TTTGAGCCTCTGGGCATCGCGCCCTATAAGGAGTTTTTCGCCGAGACCGCCCAGCAGTTTCTCCCTGTCCCAATCGGGACCGAACACGTCCATGAGTCCCTCCTTGCCCTCGAACACCGCCTCGGTGCCGCTGTAACCCTGTTCCGCCATCAGCGCCGCGAATACGCCGCTCTGCACGGCCATGGGATCGACGGTGTTTTTCATCATGGTCAGCTTGCCGGCGGTCGGACAGCCGATGGTGTGGTTGTGACAGCCGTTGATGCCGATCGCGTTCACCATCTGGTCGACGTCGAGCCGCAACAGCTTGCCGGCGACGATCGGAGAGACGAACTGCGTCAGCGTGGCGTGATGCCACTTGCGCTCGCGGACGCCGGGCACTGCGAATTCGCAGAGGCGCTGCTCGAATTCATAGGCGAGAACGATGGCCGTGATGACTTCCTTCATGGATGAGTGCATGCGCTCGCCCATCGCGAGGGCGGCGGGAATGATGTCGGATGGATGCGACGGGTCCTCTTTCCAGTAGATGTCGTTGAAATCCAGCGAACGCACCATCAAGGAATTGACCAGTGTTGCGTTGACCGCGGGCATTTTATCGCCGAAGCCGATGAGCGTGGCCTCTTCCTTGCCGCCCATCTCGCGGTACAGTTCGCGCATGATGCCGACGTCTTTCGTATGCGAAGCGCCGTAAGCGCAACCGATGGAGTCGTAGAGGTAGCGCTTCGCCTCCTGCACGACGTTCGCGGGAAGATCTTCATACTGCAGGCCGACTGCGAATTCCGCGATCTGCCTCGAAATGCTTTTTTCCATGAGAGTTCCTTTGTATGCGAGTGGTTAGCTGAATCAGAACAGGAGCATGCGGGCTGTTGCCATGCGGGCTGTTGCCGTGCGGGCTGTTGCCATGCCGCACAGTCTGCCCACGATGTCGTCAGCGCAGTGCCGGGATTCCAGTGCTCAGGAAGCGAGCCTGGCGCTCACCCAGGCCTCGAGTCCGCCGACGAGTATCAATTCCTGCGCGGCGGGACCTACCGGATCGATGGCATAGGCTTTCGCGTCGACGACGATTTCCGAGCGCCGGAAATCCACCTGGGCGCGCAGTCCTGTGCGTACGGTCAGCGCCGCGTCGCCGAAGCGCCGCTTGAGATCGCCGATCAGCTCGGGCGCCTCGACGACGAGGAAGCCGTTGTTGATGGCGTTGCGCGCGTAGGTTTCGCTCAGCGATCCGGCGAGCACCATCCGGATGCCCCGGTGCTTGAGCGACGTTGCTGCCTGTTCACGGGAGCTTCCGGTGCCGAAGTTGAATCCGCCGGCGAGGATGTCGCCTTCCCGGGCAAGGCCCTGCCATTCGGGATCGTAATTCTCCATCGCGACGGCTGCCTGCTGCGCGGCGGTAAAATCGTCGATGTAGGTGTACTTGCCGGGATAGATGCCGTCGGTGTTGAGATTGTCCTGATGGCAGAAGAGGAGTTCACCCTCCACTATCTCCGGAAAGCCGTCGACGATCACGGTCTCGCCGCGCGCGCCTGTTTCGCGGCGGTTGACGCGGATACTGCCCGCGGGCTGCGCGGCGCCGGCATTGCCGGGCATGTCGATGTAGCCCGCGACCGCGGAGGCCGCGACCACGGCCGGCGAGGCCAGGTAGGCCTGCGCGGTGGCGTCGCCCATGCGTCCCTTGAAATTCCGGTTCGTGGCGGAAATTCCGACCTCTCCCGCTTCCAACAGTCCTGTGCCGAGACCGATGCAGGGTCCGCAGCCGGGCGGCAGCGCGATGGCTCCCGCATCGAGCAGCGCCTGCCAGTCGCCGCGCCGTTCGCTCTCGCGCTGCACTTCGCTCGAAGCTGCCGCGATGTAGAACGCGACGCCCTCGGCGACATGCTGTCCGCGCACGACGGCGGCGGCTTCGGCGATGTCCTCGACGCGGCTGTTGACGCAGGAAACCAGGTACGCCTTGTCGATCTTCAGTTTGCGCTCGCGCATGTCCGTGACGGCGGTCATGGTCTTGACGTGGTTGGGCCCGGAAACATGCGGACGCACGCTTCCGAGATCCAGCGTGATCTCTTTCGCGTAGAACGCGCCGGCGTCGGAACGGGGAATGTTCGCTTCGAGTTTCGCGATGCGCTCCGCGTTCATGCGCGGATGCGTGCCGCCTCCGTCGGCGTCCGAAGGCACGCCCTCGAGTCCGCGCTTCGCGATGAACGCGGCGCGTTTGCGCAGCCACTCGAGCGTGACCGCGTCGACAGGAAAGACGCCGGCGAGCGCGCCCCATTCGGTGGTCATGTTCGCGATCGTCAGCCGCTGATCCACGCTCAGCTGCGCGACGCCCGGACCATCGAATTCGATCGCATGATTCAGCACTTCGTCATTGTTGAAGAGACCGCACAGCGTGATGATGACGTCCTTCCCCGTCACGCCTTTCATGAGCGCACCGGAAAGCGTAACCCGCGCGACGGGCGGCACCTTCCACCACGTGCGTCCCGTGGCCCATATGGCCGCGGCGTCGGTGCGCACGATCGGCGTACCGAGGCAGCCGAGTCCGCCGTACATGTTCGAATGGCTGTCGGAAGCGACGACCATGCTGCCCGGCCAGGCATAGCCCTCCTCGCACATGATCTGGTGACCGATGCCTCTGCCGGCGGGATAGAAATCCACGCCCATCGAACGGGCGAATTCCTCGATCTTGCGGTATTTCTCCAGGTTCTTCTCGCTCGAGTCCTGCACGTTGTGATCGAGCGTGTTGACCACCTGGCGGGGATTGGCGATGCGCGACGCGCCAATGCTTCGGAATTTCGGGATGACCGCGCCGGTGTTGTCATGAGTCATCACATGCGCGGGTTGAATGTAGATATAATCACCGCTGTGCACTTCATGTCCTGCCGCGAGTCCGGCGGCATACTGCTGTGCGATTTTCTCGATGAGATTCTGTGCCATGCTGTATTCCTCGTGTCGATTGTCTGCGGTGCTGTCCTCGCGATGCGATCGGAAGCTCCGCCGTAGCGGCATCAGCGATGCCGCGCAGGTTCGTGATTATTTGACCAGTTCGAAATCGATGAAGTCCGCGTGATGGAAGATGATGCTCTCCGGCAGGCGTTTCTCCCCCGCACCCTCTTTCGAATGCGTGGCGATGATGTGCATGACCTCGGAGGGAAGTCCGTGCTTGAAGGCGAGGCCGACTCCGCTGAAGGGATGGCGGATGTGCCTGCCGTAATCGGATTTGACCGCCTGTCCATCGATGATTTCGAATTCCAGCAGCTTGCCGACGTCCGCGAGCATGGCGCCTGCAACGAGATAGTCGCGGTTGATCGGGGTTTTGTTCTTTCCGTGCACGCTGTCGAGCACCTCGTCACAGGCGACGCACATCAGGCACACGGCGCGCACGTGATCGATGAACGGAATCGAGACATTGTCCGCAAGCAGGGTAAAGGGAATGCTGCGCAGCAGATCCTCGGTCCAGCCACGGAACTCTATCGCCTCGGCCCAGCAGGCGACAACCTTCGCGCGCAGCGCATCGTCCTTGATTACATTGATTTCCGGAAGCAGTCTCAGTACGAGTTCGCTCATGGAGTCCTCACAAGAGTGAATGGTGAAATTCAGTCCGCGGCGTCGATGACGATGATCGTAAGCACGCCGGGACCATGCACGCCCGTCACGAGCACCTTCTCGATGTCGGCGGTCTTGCTCGGACCGCCCACCAGCGTGACCGCGCTCGTGCCGCCCTCCCCCGTCAGGGAGCGGAGCATCGGTGCGGCCTGGAGCAGCGAGGGTATGATGCATCGGGCAGGCAGCAGGACGACGTGCTCCGCAGTCAGTAAAGATACGGAGCGGCTCTCACTTTGGGAAGAGGACATGAGTATCGCACCCGAATCTGCCAGACCGGCGAGCGCGACGGTGAGGCCGATATCCGCCTCCGCATAGACGCGTCGCGCGTCCGGATTTTTCTGCGAGAGCTGTTTGTCTGTCACGGTCATAACCTCCCATCCCCGTCCGGCGAGCAGTTCCGCGAGTCCCATGGCTGCGAACAGAGCCTCGTCCGCCAGGATGCAGCGCCTGCCTTGTCCCGCCAACCCGGTCAGCCAGGCTGCCGCCTCGGACGGAGTGGCGCAATGCTGCACCACGCTCCCCGCTTCCCGCGCTCGCTGCAGGAACAGATCGACCGTGGCGAGTCCGCTGCCGTAGCGCAGTCCGCCGAGCCGGACCCGCAGCGCAGCAAGAGCACCCTGACGGTCGTGCGATTTTTCCTCGCGGGCGAGGCGCTCGAAGAAGCGTTCGCGGGAGTTCATGGCCTTCCCTCAGTACCTGTATTCTGGCCGTTTGCATATACGGCGCTGACGAAGAAGCGTTCGCGGGAGTTCATGGTCTTCCCTCCCTTCCGGTCTTTTCCTTCCACATCTGCCTGAAGGAACTCTCCGGCAGATCAGGGAACCCGCGCGTCCGCCCCCAGACAGGTACGCGCATGCCGCCATCCACATCGCGCAGCAGGGGCGCAATCAGGCGCATCAGGCGTCCCCCGAGATCGAACAGCCACGTGTGAGCGGCGGCGAAACGGAAAATCCCCATGAGCGCCCGTTCTGAATATTTACCGCTCCGTTTTTCTGAGATTCGTTCCCGCCAGTGCAGCAGGAGATGGTGCAGGTCGATGCGCACAGGACAGATTTCCGCGCAGGCGCCGCAGAGCGAGGAAGCGAAGGGCATCGCCGCCGCCCGATCCTCGCCACTGAATACGGGAGTGAGCACACTGCCGATGGGACCCGGATAGATCGAGCCGTAACCGTGCCCGCCGATTTTCTGGTAGACGGGACAGACGTTCATGCATGCGCCGCAGCGGATGCACAGGAGGGCCTCCCGCAACCGGGGATCGGCGAGCATGCGCGTGCGCCCGTTGTCGAGCACGACGATGTGCAGTTCATCGGGGCCGTCATGCTCCCCTTCGCGTCTCGGCCCGGTCAGCAGCGAGGTATAGCATGTGATGCGCTGGCCGGTGGCGCTGCGGGCGAGCATGCTGAGGAACAGCGACAGGCTCTCGAAATCGGGCAGCAGCTTCTCGAATCCCATGACCGCGATGTGCACGCGGGGCAAGCTGGTGCTGAGGCGCGCGTTGCCTTCGTTCTCGACGATGCACAGGCTGCCGCTTTCCGCGACGGCGAAATTCACACCGGATACTCCGACATCCGCGCGGAGGAAATCCTCGCGCAGGATGCGCCGCGCGACCTTCGTCAGGTGCCCGGGATCGTCGCTGTACTCGATGCCCAGTTTATCCGCGAAGAGACGACCGATCTCGCCGCGCGACTTGTGCAGCGCGGGCGCGGTGATATGCGATGGCGGCTCGCCGGCCAGCTGGATGATGTACTCGCCGAGATCGGTTTCTATGGTCTCGAGTCCCGCCCGTTCGAGCGCATGGGTGAGGTCGATTTCCTCCCCCGTCATGGACTTGCTCTTCACCGCGACGCGGCGGCCATGCCGCGAGGCGATATCGCAGATGAGCCGCGCGGCTTCCTCTCCATCCGCGGCAAAATGCAGCCGCGCTCCCGCAGCCGTCGCCCGTTCCTCGAATTGCGCGAGGTATGCGGCCGCGTGATCCATGACGTGCCGCCTGATGTCATGCGCCGCATCGCGCATGGATTCCCAGTCGGAGTAATCCTCCACGACTGCGGCACGCTTTACCAGCGAGGTTTTCGTCGCCCGCGCGATATTCCCGCGCAGTTGCGGATCATGGATTCGCTCGGCGATGAGCGCATGGATGTTTTCGGGTTCGATCGGAACGGTGAATCGCGTCATCCGTCTCCTCCCAGGATGTCGGCGATATGCAGGCAGCGCACGCGGCTGCCGCGGCGGCGCAGCATGCCGTCGATCTGCATCAGGCAGCTCGAGTCCACGCCGGTGACCACCTCCGCGCCGCTGCGCTCGATGGCGTCCGCCTTCTCCTCGGCCATGGCGGCGGACACTTCGTCGAATTTCACCGCAAACGTACCCCCGAAGCCGCAGCAGACTTCGGCGGCGTCCATTTCCACGAGTTCGAGCCCGTCCACATGCGCAAGCAGCACACGCGGCTGCTGCTTGATATGGAGTTCGCGCAGGGCGTGGCAGGAGTCATGCACCGTCACGCGTCCCGCAAAGCGGGCACCTACCTCGGTGACACCGAGCACGTCCACCAGGAAGCTGGTGAACTCGCTGACCCGTCCCCGCACGCGGTCGGCCTTTTCCGCGTATTCATCCGGAAGATCCAGCATCCGGCCGTAGAATTCGGATACCATGCTCGCACAGGACCCCGACGGAGTAACGATATACTCCGCGCCATCGCGGTCGAAAATATCGAGGAATTTCTTCGCGAGCGCGCGGGCTTCGTCGTGGTATCCCGTATTGAACGCCGGCTGCCCGCAGCAGGTCTGTCTCGGATCATAGCGGACATCGAGCCCGAGCCGCTCGAGCACGCGGACCATGTGCATGCCCGTGGCCGGAAAGAGCTGATCCGTGAGACAGGGAATGAAAAGGGAGACCTTCACGTGGGACCTTCGTGGGGCGACAGCGGACTTTCATAAACTTACCATAAAATCCGCATACGCCGAAAACGTCACCCCTGCGGCACCTTCCCGCCGCCGGCGATGGCTAGTCCCAGTTCCCCTGCGGCACCTTCCCGCCGCCGGCGATGGCTAGTCCCAGTTCCCCTGCGGCACCTTTCCGTGGACGGCGATGGCTAGTCCCAGTTCTCCATCGGAAGATCGAAAAACACGAGTTCCGTATCTTCAACCGATTCGATCAGCACGCGATCCTCCTGCGACACCGAGAGGGAGTCTCCGCTCCCGATCGTGCTGCCGTTGATCCGCGCCGCGCCCGTGACGACGAATGCGAACCCGCCCCTGCCATCGGCGAGGGGATGCGCGATCTGTCCGCCTGTCTCGAGCCGGGAGATGAACACCGCTGCATCCTGATGGATATGCAGCGCGTCACTTCCCTGCACGGGACCTGCCACCGGGAGGAGCACATTGCGCCGCTGGCCGGGGGTGAATTCCTTCTGCTCGTATCCCGGATCGAGCCCGCGCTCCCGCGGGAAAATCCAGATCTGCAGGAAATGGACATCCTCATCCTGAGAGTGGTTGAACTCCGAATGCGTGACACCGCGTCCGGCGGTCATGCGCTGCACCTCGCCCGCGCCGATGACACCGTGTCCCCCGCTGCTGTCGCGATGCTCGAGTGCCCCGTCGATCACATAGGTGAGAATCTCCATGTCGCGATGAGGATGCGTGGGGAATCCCCCTCCCGCGCGGACGACATCATCATTGAGCACCCTGAGGGGACCGAAGTGCACATGCTGCTCGTCGTACCAGTCGCCGAACGAAAAACTGTGACGGCTGTCCAGCCATGCGTTGCGTGTGCTCCCCCGGGCCTCCGCCTTCTGAATCCGTATCATTCGAACCTCCGTGTCAGGTATTTCAAATTTGAATTACCAGCGCAAAAAAAATCATTCCGCGATACCCGTGCCGAGTTTCTTCAGAAGCCGGGAGAGCTCCGTCTGCTCCTGCTGCGTCAGCACGGATGCCGACTGCTCGATCACTTCCGCGTGCTCCGGGAAGATCCTCGCGATGAGCCTGCGGCCGGTTTCTGTCAGCTCGACGATCACCGAACGGCGGTCCTCGTCGGACTGTATCCGCAGCACGAGGCCTTCCTTCTCGAGGTTGTCGATCACGCATGTCATGTTGCCCCCGCTGACCAGCATCTTCCGCGAAAGGTCCCCGATGGGCATGGGTCCGAGGTGGTACAGACACTCCATCGCGCCGAACTGCGGCAGCGTCAGCCCGTGCCGGCGGATGTCGCGTACACTCTCCCGGTTCAACACGGCATAGGCCCGGGCCAGCTTGACCCACATGTCCAGCGCCCTGTCAGCGCTCGCTCCGTATCGTTTTGCGGAATTCAATATACTTCAAATTCAAATATTCGAAGTGCAATGTATCTCGGGCCGAATTAAAAAGCAAGACAGGCGCATGTTGAATGTTGCGCGGCTTCGCGTATATTTCCCCATGACCGAGAGTGAATTGCAGGCTGCTGCGATCGTCGAGGAACTCCGCGGAAATGCGAATCCTGCCAACCGGACAGGCATGGCGCGTTACGGCATCAACGCGGAACGCGCGTTCGGCATGTCCATCCCCGTCCTGCGCGCCATGGCGAAGCGCCTTGGCCGGGACCACGAGCGCGCACGCGCGCTGTGGGCGACCGGCTGGCACGAGGCCAGGTTGCTCGCGGTGTTCACCGCCGAACCGCAAAAAGTGACGGCTGCGGAGATGGACATATGGGCGGGTGATTTCGATTCCTGGGACATCACCGATCAGTGCTGCAGCAACCTTTTCATCCGCACACCGTACGCGGTCGAGAAAGTGCATGCATGGGCGAAAGATGATCGGGAATATGTCCGCCGCGCCGCATTCGCCATGCTCGCCGCCCTGGCGGTGCACAGCCGCACACTGACGGACGGCGATTTCCGCGCACTGCTCGTACTCGTGGCGGAGGCTGCGGACGACGAACGGAATTTCGTCCGGAAGGCGGTCAACTGGGCGCTGCGGCAGATCGGAAAACGCAGTCCGGCGCTGCACGCTGATGCCATCGGGGTTGCAGAACGGCTTCTGGAGCGTTCCTCTTCCGCGGCGCGGTGGATCGCCCGCGACGCGCTGCATGAACTCCGGATGGAGAGTACCATCGAACGCATCCGTGCAAGACACCGGAAGCCGGGTGCGGAAATCACGACATGAGCCATTACCGACAAATGAAACATTTCGCCATTCTCATATTCGCCTGCCTGTGTGTCGTCCCGGCAACGGCGCAGCATTTCCCGGAATTCATCATTCGTGTGAACACCGCACCGGAGCAGCGCCGGCAGTTCATGGTCGACAGCATGCTTGCGACGCTGAACGAATATCCATATCCGGAAGCCGACACGCTGGTTTGGTTCTTCTACAAGGGAACGGCGCAGGAGGTCGCGGTTGCAGGAGACATGAACGGCTGGAGCGAAACACAGTCGCCGTTGCAGCGCCTCTCCACGACGGATCTGTGGTATCGCGGCGAACACTATGCAGCGGACGCGCGGCTCGACTACAAGTACGTGGTCAATCAGAACTGGATACTCGATCCCCGCAATCCGCATACGGTTTCAGGGGGATTCGGACCCAACTCGGAACTGCGCATGCCCGGGTACGCGCCGCCCGACGAAATCCTGCATCACGACGGCGTGCCCCGCGGATCGATTGTCGACACGACGTTCAGCGCCACGACACTGAACAACAGCCGTCAGGTGAAAATCTACCTGCCGGCAGGCTACGATCTGTCGGACGAGCGCTATCCTGTCGTGCTTTTCCACGACGGCCTCGACTACCTCACGCTCGGAAGCGCCGCGAACGTGCTCGACAATTTGATCCATGAGCGTCGCATCCCGCCCTGCATCGCGGTGTTCGTTCCCGCCGTCAACCGCACGCCGGAGTACGCCGGAAACCAGATCGACGGCTTCACCGATTTCATCATACGCACGGTCATGCCCGAAGTGGATGCACGGTATCGTACGCGCACCGATCCCGGGGCCCGTGCAATGATCGGGTCCTCCAACGGGGGCAACATCACCCTGTACATCGCCATGAAGCACCCGGAGGTCTTCGGATGCGCCGCGGCGCAATCGAGCAACATCATTCCATCGATCACGGATATCTTCGAGAAGGGGCCCATCCTGCCGCTGCGGCTGTATCTCGATCTGGGTGTGTATGACATCACGGTCCTCATCCCCATGGTCCGGGGCTTTGTGCCGGTGCTGCAGGCGAAGGGGTACGAATATCTGTACAGGGAATACAACGAGGGGCACAGCTGGGGAAACTGGCGCGCGCATATCGACGATGCGCTGGAGTTTTTTTTCGCACGCCTCCTCTCATCGGCGACTTCCCCGCCCGCATCACAGGGATTCGAACTCGGTCCCGCCTGGCCGAATCCCGCCGTGGAGCATGTCACTCTCCCTTTTGTCCTCCCGCGCGGCGAGCAGCTGCGCATCTCCCTGCATGACATCCTCGGACGCGAGCGGCGGATCCTGTACGACGCTCGCGCGGAAGCCGGATCGCATCAGCTTCCGCTGACAATTCCGGCCGTCACACCGGGGATGTACTTCTTACATGTTTCGGGAGAGCGCGACGTGCGGGTACAGAGATTATTCATATTGAATGACAGATGACAGATGGCAGATATCCTGCGATATCTGCCATCTGCCATTTGTCATTCCTTACAAAGGAATATTCCCGTGCTTTTTCCGGGGATTCGTATCCGCCTTGTTCTCGAGGATCTCGAGTGCGCGGATGATACGGGGACGGGTGTCCATGGGTTCGAATACGTCGTCGATGTATCCGCGTTCGGCGGCGATGAAGGGATTCGCAAACTTGTCGCGGTACTCGCTGATCTTGTCCTCCAGCGCCTGTGCGGGATCCTTCGCGGATGATATTTCCTTCTTGAAAATGATCTCGACAGCGCCCTTGGGACCCATCACCGCGATCTCGGCCGAAGGCCAGGCGAAGTTGAAATCACCGCGGATATGCTTCGAATTCATCACGTCGTAGGCCCCGCCGTAGGCCTTGCGCGTGATTACGGTGATCTTCGGCACTGTCGCCTCTGCGAAGGCGTACAGCAGCTTCGCGCCATGTTTGATGATCCCGCGCCATTCCTGCTCCGTTCCGGGTAGAAAACCGGGCACGTCCTCGAACACCACCAGCGGGATGTTGAAGCAGTCGCAGAAGCGCACGAAGCGCGCGGCTTTCAGCGAGGCGTCGATGTCGAGCACCCCCGCGAGCACGGCGGGCTGATTGGCGACGATGCCCACGGAACGTCCGTCATAGCGCGCGAATCCCACGACAATGTTCGCCGCGTAATGCTCCTGCACCTCCAGGAAATCGCCGTTGTCGACGGTCGCGGTGATCACCTGCTTGATATCATACGGCTTGTTCGCGTTGTCCGGGATGATTTCGTTGAGCGATGCCTCGCGGCGGTTTCGGTCGTCGGTGGGCGGCACGCGCGGTGGACATTCCATGTTGTTCTGCGGCAGGAAACCCATCAGCCGACGGATGGCCATGAGTGAATGCACCTCGTTCTCGTGCGTGAAATGCGCCACGCCGCTCTTCGACGCGTGCGTCATCGCACCGCCGAGATCTTCCGAAGTGACGTCTTCATGCGTGACGGTCTTCACGACGTTCGGACCGGTGACGAACATGTAGCTCGACTGCTCCACCATGAAAACGAAATCCGTGATCGCCGGAGAGTAGACCGCGCCTCCCGCGCAGGGTCCGAGGATGCCGCTGATCTGCGGGACGACACCCGAGGCGAGCGTATTACGGAGAAAAATATCCGCATAACCGCCAAGGCTCACCACTCCTTCCTGGATGCGCGCGCCGCCCGAGTCATTCAGTCCGATCACCGGCGCCCCGACCTTCATCGCCATGTCCATGATCTTGCAGATTTTCTCCGCGTGCGTCTCGGACAGCGATCCGCCGAAGACGGTGAAATCCTGACTGAACACAAAGACCAGGCGGCCGTCGATCATTCCGGATCCCGTTACGACGCCATCGCCGAGGTAATGCTGCTTGTCGAGTCCGAAATCGGTGGACCGGTGCTTCACGAACGCATCGACTTCCTCGAAGCTTCCGCGATCGAGCAGCAGCGCAAGCCGCTCCCGCGCGGTAAATTTCCCCTTGTCGTGCTGGGCTTTGACGCGGCTCTTCCCTCCGCCCTCGAGCGCGAGTTCGCGCATCTCCAGTAAACGCTTTTTGTTGGCCTCAGACATTGTACCTTAGAATTAGGAATTACGGATTACGAATTACGAATTGGATCGAGGCCGGGAGGCGAATCTCTTCCGAGAGCATCGGCGCCTACAGCCTACAGCCTACAGCCTACAGCTTACAGCCTACAGCTTACAGCCTACAGCCTACAGCTTACAGCCTACGGCTCGGGGAGCGCGCCGCGCTCCGCGCTTTTCAGTTCGCGATCGAATGCCAGTTCAAACGAGGTCTCGATAGCGGTCACGGTGGATTCCGTGTTTTCGATCTCTCCCATCAGTGTGTCGAGCTGCGCGGTCATCTCTTCAGGTTCCTTCATGGTGATGGCCTGCTCCTTGAGCAGCATGACCATTTCCTCGAGCGTCGTCAGCTGCGCCTCCAGCAGTGCGCTGTCCCGTTCCGCTTTCTGCAGCTTCTCCAGACGCTGCGTGAGCACCGCACGCTGTTTGGTTTTCACCTCGCGCACGCGGTCGTCGTCCTGCTCCATGTCTGCATCCAGCCTGGCGATGCGTGTCTCGAGCTCCGATGCGCTGTTCGTCGACAGATGCCGCGCGTACTCGTCCTTGGCGAGAAGCATGCGCAGGTAGCGCGCAAGCATATCATCCATGCGCGCGGTCATCTGCTCGAGAAAATCACGGCTGGCCTGGCTGTACTGCGCATAGTTCTCGCGTACGGCCAGCGCCGTGGCCTGCAGCTTCTGATACCGCGCTTGTTCCGCGGCAGGCAGCGCGCGCAACTCGTCTCGTGTCTTGTCTTCCGCGGCTTCGAGCGCGATCGTGGCCTCCCGTGCATCGATTCTCCTGCGCCATGCGGGCAGCAGCGGCGCACCCGTGACGAACAATCCCTCCCCTATCAGTCCGGCGAGCAGCGGGATGATATTGCCGGATACTATCGTGATCATCGCAAGTCCGCCGAGCGCAATCAGTCCGACAGGATTCTTCAATGCCTTGAGGAAGTACGTGCTGTATGATTTCATTTCCGCCGAGGCGCCTTGCGCCTGTCCGTTGTTGATGATGCGTGGATCCGATTCGGATGAATATAGGCATATCATGGCTTCCGCGCCAGATGTCCGCGAACAGAGCATCTGTCCGCAAACGGGGTGCATCGTTCGGTCCGGTCTGTTTGCGCGCATTGCTTGGAGGGGGGCATTTTTCTACATTTCAAGGATTAAAACATTGAGGCTGATTTCCTTCAGCCGGCTTACTCATAGCGGACATCCGGTACTCATGGACAAATTCATCATCAGAGGAGGCCACCGCCTCGGCGGCACGGTCACGATATCCGGCGCCAAGAATGCATCGCTCGCGCTGATGCCCGCAACGCTGCTCGCGAGCGGCACCAGCCGCCTCGAGAACACTCCCCGCCTGCGCGACATCACGACGATGTCCACGCTGCTGGAGACCATCGGCGTCGTGGTACGTCATCCGGGTACCACGCTCGAACTCGACACCCGCGACATCCGCAGTTACGAGGCGCCGTATGAACTCGTCAAGAAAATGCGCGCCTCGTTCTATGTGCTGGGTCCGCTGCTCGGGCGCTTCGGCTATGCGAAGGTCTCCTATCCCGGCGGATGCGCATGGGGACCGCGTCCCGTGGATCTGCATCTCAAGGCCATGCAGGCGCTGGGTGCCGAGATCCATATCGAGGCGGGATATGTGATCGCGAAGGTGGACCGGCTGAAGGGTGCCGACATCACCTTCGACATTTCCAGTGTCGGCGCCACGGGCAACGCGCTCATGGCATCCGTGCTTGCGAAAGGCACGACGGTTATCAGAAACGCCGCGACGGAGCCGGAGATCACGCAGCTCGCGGTGTTTCTCACGCGCATGGGTGCGCAGATCGACGGCATTGGCAGCAACTGCCTGACCATCGAAGGTGTCGATGAACTCCATGCGGCCGACGATACGAACATCCCGGACAGGATCGAAGCCGGTACCTATCTCGCGGCAGCCGCGGCGACGGGCGGGGAAATCACGCTCGAGCATGTCGATCCGTCGCATCTGACCGGGGTGCTGGCAAAGTTCCGTGAGGCCGGCTGCACCGTCGAGAGCGCCGATCGCAGCGTCACCCTCCGCGCGCCGGACCGGCTCGAGGCGGTGAACGTGACCACGGCCATCTATCCCGGCTTCCCGACAGACATGCAGGCGCAGTGGATGGCGATGATGGCCGTCGCGCGGGGCTCGTCCGTGATCACCGACACGGTGTATTTCGACCGCTTCAACCATGTGCCGGAATTGCAGCGTCTCGGTGCCCGTATCGACATCACCAACAATACTGCTGTCATTCACGGGATCGATGTCCTGACGGGCGCGACCGTGATGTCCACCGACCTGCGGGCGAGCGCCTCGCTGATCATCGCGGGCCTCGTCGCGGATGGCAATACCGAGGTGCTCCGCGTCTATCACATCGACCGCGGATACGAAGCCATCGAACTGAAGCTCCGCGATCTCGGCGCCGACATCCAGCGCGTCGACAGCGAGGAATACTGACATGCGATTCGCCGCTGCCTTGCGATTCACCGCTGCCTTGCGATTCACCGCAGCCATGCGCGCCGCAGTGGCACTCACGCTGCTTCTCGGCGGAATCCTGTTTCCCCCGGCCGTCTTCGCCCAGGATGACTCGCCGCCGCGTTCCCTCTACTTCAGTTTCTACTATGCTCCGCCGCCCAGCAACGTGTCCAAAGCCGCGCCCGTGTACCAGGGTTTCGCGCGCAGCAGCGACAGGGGTGCGACCTGGCGCAACCTCGGCTGGGTGACCAGCTTCGTCAGCGGTTTCGCGATCGACACGCAGGATCCCGAGCGCATCGTCCTCGCCAGCGATTACGGCGTGCTGGTAAGCGCAAACGGCGGAGAGAAGTGGAAGCTGATCAGCGACTGGGACATGCCGCCCGTTCTCGCCGTGCGCCTGCGCGGAGCCGAGATCTGGGCCGCGACGGCGCGCGGGATATTCGTCTCGTCCGATCATGGACGACAGTGGACGGCGCGTGGCGCCGGTCTTCCCGCGCCCAACGGGAGTTATGTCTCCGATATTCTGTTTACTCCCGACGCCCTGCTGGCCGCGACGGCCGACGGCGTCTTTCGCAGCGGCGACGACGGCAGAACATGGACACGCAGCGGCATGAACGGAGAAAACGTGTTCCGCTTCGCATCCCATCCCGCGAATCCTGAACTCATCGCCGCCATCAGCCAGGAGGCGGGAATCTGGATCAGCACTGACGGCGGACGGCTCTGGGGCAGCCGCGGCCCCGCTCTCCCATCGAAGCGTATCAAATGCGCGGCGTTCGATCCGCTCGATCAGCGGACGCTGATCGCGGGCACGGCGGACATGGGCGTCCTGCGCTCCGCGGACCTCGGGCAGAAATGGGAGCTGTCGAGTGGCGGACTGATGAATTTCAACATCACCGCATTGCTGTTCGACCCGGACATAACCGACCGCGTCTATGCGGGGGCGGAAAACGGGTCCTTCTTTTCCAACAATCGCGGCAAGACCTGGCAGCCTTTCTCCGTGCGCCTCGGCTATGTCAGCGGGATGGAGCTGCGATGACCGCGAATTTCCCTGCTATCGACAACTCCCGGCTGCACATGAGAATCCGGATCGCACTGCTTCTCCTCGTTACGCTCGCGCCATCCGCGGTCTCGCAGCAGAGCTTCGCCGAACGGAAGGATTCGGTCATTGCCTTCTCCCGCACAGCCGAAGTCGGTGTCAATTACGCCGCCGCGACGAGTCGCGTTCTCTCACCGGCCACGCGCGAGTCAGGCCTCGCGATGCTGGAAGAACTCACGTCGAACGTCTCCCCCGCCGTGATCGAGCGCTATCTGATGATCGCGGCCTACGTTCACCTGCACGAAATGCTTCCCGACAGCATGCGGCAGCGCATCGAGTACATCTGCGGCCACTATCCCGTGCTCGCTTTCGAGAGCGAACACGAGCAGGTCGTCTACTATGCATCCCTCTATCTGCTGACGCGCTTTCTTGGCGAGGATGCGGAATTCTTCAACGGCAAATCACGGAAGGAGAACGAGGAGGATGCACGGGCCTACCTCCTCCACTGGATACGGGAGGTGACCGAACTCGGGCAGCGCGAATTCGATTCTCCGACCTACGCTCCCCTGATGTTCGTCTCGATGCTGCTGCTCCGCGACTTCGCTCCCGACGAGGACATGCGCCGCCGCGGTGAACTGATGGCGCAGTGGCTGCTGGCCGATTATGCGCAGGACAACCTGAACGGCAGCTATTGCGGTGCGCACGCCCGCGAACAAATGTTCTCGGCGATGGAAGCGGTCTCAGAGGACATGTCGGGCATCGGATGGCTGTATTTTGGGGACGGTCCGCGCGTCTACGGGCGCGAGCAGCTGCTCGCCGCGCTCAGCGATTTCGAACCGCATCCCGCCATCATCGAGATCGCCACGCGCCGCGACGAGCCCTTCGAATCCTGGGAGCGCAAGCGGAGCGCGCAGATTTTCCGCGATCGCAAAACCACCGGCGGAAAGCAGCTCACGGAGGTTGTCGTCCGCTACACCTACATGGATCCGCTCTACGCGATGGGATCGATCCCGGGCGGACTCGTGCAGCCGCGCGAGCAGCACAGCTGGGACGTCACATGGGTCAGCGCAAATCCGGAGAAGCCCGCGACGCTGTTTCTCATGCACCCCTACACGGACGCAGGAAGCCTTACGCCATTCATGCCGCACAGTGCCGAAATCACGCTGCGTTCGACCGGACTGCTCGATCCGTATTTCGCTACAGTGACGAAAACCGTCGGCGGTTCGCCTTACGAGGACGTATTCCAGTACAAGAACACGCTCATCGCACTGTACGACATCGGGGATTCGGTCCGATTCCCTCTCACCGTGGGATTCTTCCCTCCAGATACGAAAAACTTCGATGTAGACAGCTTGCGGACGCATTGGATCACCATCAATACCGGCGACGTCTATCTCGCCGTCTATCCGCTGACCAAATTCCGTCTCGTCGACGGCACCTTCGGAAAGCACTCCATCTCCGAGTTCAGACGCAGTGGTGCAATCGTGCAGGCGCTGGGACGCAACGTCGCCGGTTCCTACGAACAGTTCAGGAAGAAAATCCGCGCCACGAAAGTCGACACGAGCAGGTTCGGGAAGGACCGCCTCATCCGTTACACGACCATCAACGGCGATCGGCTGGAATTCACCTTCAATGGAAAGCGGACGGTGAACGGGAAACAGATCGGCATGAAGGACGGACTGCTCTTCGACAGTCCGCAATTGCACTCGGAACGCGGATCAGGGAAGCTGACGATCAAGCGAAGAAAGGGAAGCGTCGTGATCGACATGAAGACGCTGGGGATCACTGATTTCCCTTGAATAAATGTCCAAATATCCGGATATTAAGACACTACGTTCTCATTCTTCAGCCCGTGACGAGAACGACACTCGCATTCTCCATATCCATCTGGACGCCATGAAGCACCTCTCCGTCCCCTTCATGCTGCTGGCGCTTGCGTCTCCCCTCTCCGCGCAGAGCAACATCCCCTACAATTCCGTCGAGCCGAAAGAACAGCTGAACCTTCATCGCGACAGCGAACGCTGGATTCGCGAACGCTTCCGCTGGTTCCGGGAACATCGCGTCGACGTGCACGGCAACGTGCCGAAGGGAGTGCGCGAGCAGGCCTGGCGGGAGTCGAACAGCATGTCGGTGTACAAGCCGAAGCTGCAGCTCTCGAAAGCAGGCGCGACGGCCGGCACCTGGGTCAATGTCGGACCGCACAACATCGGGGGACGGCTGACCGGCATCGCCATTCATCCCACCAATCCCGACATCGTGTACTTCACCGCGGCCGACGGCGGCGTGTGGAAATCGGTCAACGGCACGAGCCTCTCCTTCGAAGCGCAGCCGATATCCGACGACCTGCCGACCTTGGCCATGGGCAGCATCGATCTCGACCCGAACAATCCCGATATCGTGTACGTCGGCACGGGCGAAGCCAACGGCAGCGCCGACTCCTAATCCCGGCATCGGCGTCGTGCGCTCCACCGATGCGGGCGCGACTTGGAAATTGATGGGCGGCTCGGAAATGAAGAACATCGGCGCGATCCGCGTCCATAAGACCGACGGCAATATCATCATCGCCGCCTCGCGGCAGGGACTCTACCGCTCCGTGGATGCCGGCGTCAAATGGACGAAGGTCCGCAGCGGCCTGGCGCACGACCTCGTACTGCACCCGACAATCGACAGCATCATGTACGCGGGCGTGCAGGGCGTCGGCGTGGTCCGCAGCACGGATAACGGACTGACGTGGACGGATCTCGACATGGGCATCGGGAAGGACACCATCGGACGCATTGCGGTGGATCTCTGCCTGGCGCGGCCCGAGATCATGTATGCGCTCATCGTCGCAGCCAAGGGTGGTCCCCTCCTCATCAACAAAACTTTCGCGGTCATGAAAAGCACCGATGCCGGGGAGACATGGTTTCGCACCACGCCGGCAGTGGATCCACCGAATTTCTGCAGTACCCAGGGTTGGTATGACAACGAGATCGGCGTGCATCCGACAGATCCCGATCGCATTCTCTGCGGCGGTGTGGGACTGTACCTCAGCCTGAACGGCGGCGAATCGTTCCAGCCGCGCACGGGCATCCACGTCGATCATCATGCAATCGCCTTCTCACCCAGCTCTCCTGACGTGTGCTACAACGGGAACGACGGCGGACTCTACGTTTCGGGCAACGGCGGAATCAGCTTCACGAGCCTGAACGCCAATCTGCCGATCACGCAGTTCTATGAACTCGGAATTTCCCTGCCCAGGCCCGACATGGTGATGGGTGGAACGCAGGACAACGGATCGAACCGGCGGCCGGGCAGCGACGGAATCTGGGAGCATGAAACCGGCGGCGATGGCGCCTACTGCATTCTCGATTACAGCGACACGCTGGTGATGTACGCCGAGTACCAGAACGGTTCGCACCTGCGCAGCATCGACGGCGGCAAACGCTGGACGGGAATCAATACAGGCCTGGTCGGCAGCGGACTGTGGGTCACTCCGATGGCGATCCATCCGACGCAACCCGAGATCCTTTTCACTGCCACGGCCAAGCAACTGTACAAGAGCACCAACCGCGGCGATCTGTGGGTTCTCTTTCACGGGAACATGGATTCCGCGAAGAGCATCAACTACATCGCGATCTCCCCGCACAATCCGGACATCATGCTCGCCGGATTCAACAACGGCAGGATCTGGATGACAGAGAACGGCGGCACAAGGTGGGCCAACATGTCCAACGGGCTGCCCGGCCGGAACTGCACGAGCATCATCTTCGATCCGGTGGACATCAACACCTTTTACGCCTCTTTCTCCGGATACTCGAAGGAAAATGTCTACAGGACCACAAACGCCGGGGAGAACTGGGTGAACATATCCGGAAATCTGCCCGCGCTGCCGGTCAATGGACTGGAAATCAATCCCCGCAAGTCCGCCCAGCTTTTCGCCGCGACGGATTTCGGCGTGTACACGACACTGGACAGCGGCGCGACATGGGAGGTCTGCGGCGAAGGCATGCCGAAAGTCGTGGTGGTCGATCTCGAGCTGCATCCCACCACGGGAGTGCTCTACGCGGCCACGCATGGACGCAGCAACTACGCGCTGCAGGTGGCGACATCGGTGAAGCTGCTGAGTTTCGCGGCGCAGCGGAACGGAATGCAGGTGCGGCTTGACTGGCAGACCTCGCATGAGAGCGGCAGCCGCGGTTTTGTCGTCGAGCGCGCGGCCGGACTCGGCGGCTGGGAGGAGATCACCTTCGTCGAAAGCCTCGGCGCCTCCGCGGCGGTACGGCGCTACCAGTACACCGACACGATGATTCCCTCGGCCGTGACGAATCTCCGCTACAGGCTCAGGCAGATCGACCTCGACGGCAGCGTGGAGTACTCGCAGGAAATTCCGATCGACATGTCCGATGTCGTGGCCGAGGATTTCGCGCTCGAGCAGAATTATCCCAATCCCTTCAATCCCTCGACCACTATCCGCTATACACTTCCCCGCAGCGGCGACCTGCGCCTCTACGTCACCGACGCGCTGGGAACCGTGGTGCGGATGCTCGAGGATCGCACGCAGCACGCCGGGTCACACCATGTAATCCTCGATGCTTCGGATCTCGCCAACGGCGCGTATTTCTACCACCTCGAATTCGAGGGCGCAAGAATCACGCGCAAGATGCTTCTGATGAAGTAACGCGAGGGCGGTTCTACCCGCCGTATTCCTCGGCGTAATCATCCATGGCGGCACGGACGACCGCCTCCGCTTCCTCGCGGCCGTACACGCGTTCGATCGAGACGCGATGGGGCTCGCCGTGGACGAGCTTGTACGTGCTGAAGTAATGCCGC
Source organism: uncultured Chromatiales bacterium (assembly GCA_964635845.1). Taxonomy (GTDB): domain Bacteria; phylum Bacteroidota; class Ignavibacteria; order SZUA-365; family SZUA-365; genus SZUA-365. Next base: position 6,347 of record CAZWNO010000055.1, on the reverse strand, counting down.
AGGCGCTCGACGAGCACGGGAGGGAGATCATCCAGCTCCGTCACATTCGCCCAGAAATTGTCCTTGTTCAGCACCGCGATGATCTTGTCGTCGGCCTCTCCGTGGTCGTTCATCGCGAGTCCGCCGACCACGCGCGCCTGCAGCACGACATCGGAACGATTGATCGGACGTTCACTGAGGACGCAGATGTCCAGCGGATCCCCGTCGCCCCTTTCCGCGCCGGGCATCAGCGTGCATACCCTGTGGCCGCAATAGGTGCGCGGAACGAAGCCGTACAGCGTCGGCGGCAGCGCGGATGAGCGCTGGGGACGGTCGACATGCAGGTAGCCGGTGACCTTGTCGAGTTCGTACTTGACCATGTCGAAGGGCGTGATCTCGATATAGGCGTTGACCAGCGAGGGCGGATTGGGACCGACCTCGAGCCCGTGCCAGGGATGCGGCCGCCAGCGATAGAACGGAGGGGGAAATGCCACGGCGATACCTTATTTCCGGGCGCCGGCGGCGGACATCGCCGCGTGTTTTCCGAGTTCCTTGTCGATGAGATAGAGCCCGCGGCCGTCGTAACCGATGAGCTTGATCTTGTCGAGCAGCGAGGTGAACAGCAATTCCTCCTCATGCTGCTCGCCGACGTACCACTGCAGGAAATTCAGGGTCGAGTAGTCCTTTTCTTCATAAGCCAGCGTGACGAGTTCATTGATCTTGCCCGTGACGAAACGTTCGTGCTCGAGGATCTGCGTGAAGATCGCTTCGAGCGAATCATACTCCGCCTGCGGTTTCGAGAGGGCAGGAATAACGGCCATTGCGCCCGTCTCGCCGAGATAGTTGAACAGCTTCATCATGTGCATGTGCTCTTCCCCGGCATGCCCGATCAGGAAGGCCGCTCCGCCGCCGAATCCCTTGAATGCGCACCATGCCCCCATCTGCAGGTACAGGTTCGCGGACTCGAATTCAACGCCGATCTGTTCGTTCAGCTTCGCTATCATATTGTTGCTGAGCATAAGTAACTCCGTGGTTGTTGTGTATTCTGATGCCTGCGATATATTCAATGTTACAACTATATCGAGAGCGGTCGATAGTTCGCGGCCGTAGGCTATAAGCTGTAAGCTTTAGGCGGCACTCTGCATCGCAGTGAATTAGCTTCGCGGCCCGGATTCCACTTTGCCGCAGCAGGCTTTTTGTCGTCGAACGGAATCCATTCACATACTGCTGCAACGAAAGTGCCAGCTTATTGCCAACAGCCTACTGCCTACCGCGGCCCCGGAGGGGCCTACATCAGCTCGGCGAGGATCACCCGGCAGGTCGCGACGACATCCGCGACCGGGACGATGCGGCGCTCGCCGCTGCGCCGGATCTTGATCTCGACGTTTCCGTCGTTGAGATGCTTCTCGCCGACGATGACATTGACGGGCATGCCGAGCAGGTCGGCATCCTTGAACTTGAAGCCGGGACTGACGCCCGTGCGGTCGTCGAACAGCACTTCGAAACCGGCGGCTTCGAGATCGGACTCGAAGCGTTCGGCGTGCTTGCGCACCATTTCGTTTTCCACTTTCACGCCGGTGATGTGGATGTGGAAAGGCGCTATCGAGGGATGCCAGCAGATGCCGTCCTTGTCGTGCCGCTGCTCGATGTGGCATGCCACGATGCGTTCGACGCCGATACCGTAGGAGCCCATGATGATCGGATGCTCCTTGCCCTGATCGTCGAGGAACTGCGCCTTGAGCGCTTCGGAATACTTCGTGCCGAGCTTGAAGATATGTCCCACCTCGATGGCCTTCTTCACCTTGAGCGGCTGTCCGCCGACCGGATCCGGCTCGCCTTCGATCACCGTTCGGAGATCCGCGTAGCGCTGGATATTCGCATCGCGGTCGAGGTCGATGTTCCGGTAGTGGAAGCCGTCCTCGTTCGCGCCGCTCACCATGCCGTTGGCATGTTCGAGGCGCGCGTCGGCGATTTGCGTGATCATCGATTTCAGATTGATCGGTCCGATGGAGCCGCCGTGCGCGCCGGTGAGTTCGACCAGCTCATCCTCGTGCGCGGGACGGATGAGGTTGGCCTTCAGCGCCGTCTGCAGCTTGGCCTCGTTGAGCTGGTCGTTGCCGCTCATGAAAATCAGGTACGGAGTATCGTCCGCGAAATACACCAGCGCCTTGGCGCAGCGTTCCTCGGCGATGCCGAACTGCTCGACCAAGTCGTCGATGGACTTCGCAGTCGGTGTCGCAAATTTCTCCACGGCCGCACCGTCATCGATTCTGGGCACGACCGGCATGCGCGACGTGGCGACCTCGATGTTGGCCGCGTAGCCGCTCTCGAGGCTGAAGGCGCAGAGGTCCTCTCCCGCATCCGATTCCACCATGAATTCCTGCGAACCCGAGCCGCCCATCGCGCCAGAGGAGGCGCCGACGACAAAGTACTCGAGCCCGCAGCGGCTGTAGATCCTGCAGTACGCCTCGTAGTGCTTCTGGTAGCTCGCGTCGAGTCCTTCCCAGCTGTTGTCGAGAGAATAGGCGTCCTTCATCAGGAACTGCCGCGAACGGATCACGCCGGATTTCGGCCGCGGTTCGTTGCGAAATTTCGTCTGGATCTGGTACCAGATCTGCGGCATGTCGCGGTAGGAATGCACGAATGCCTGCGCGAGATGGGTGATGATCTCCTCGTGCGTCGGCGCGAGGACGAGATCGCGGTTGCTGATGTGGAACATCGTGTCGCCGAAGGCCTCGACCCGTCCCGTCTCCTCCCAGATCTCGCGCGGATTGAGCGCCGGCAGGTGCAGTTCCATTCCGCCGATGGCGTCCATCTCCTCGCGGATGATCTGCATCACCTTTTTCCATACGCGGTAGCCCAGCGGCAGCAGCGAGTAGATGCCGGACGAGAGTCCGCGGATCATGCCGGCGCGCAGCATGAGCTGATGACTGGGGATGACCGCTTCGGCGGGAATTTCTTTCAGTGTGGGAATGAAGTAGCGGGACAGACGCATGGATGCAACTCGTTGTTATGAAAGCGAAAAACTCGCTCGATATCGTGATGTACAGAGCATCAATATACGCTCCGCGACGGAGACCATCAACCGCTTCACCATGCACGAGTGAGTGCGGCTCCGCATCGCATAGGCGCGGCTATAGATTGCATCCGCGCGACAATGGATTGCTTCCGCGCGGCTTCGCATCGCATAAGCGAAGCTATGCCTTGCTCGCGCGCCAGCGATGCGTGATCGTGCGCGATCCTTCCGCGATCGCCGGCTCGTGATCGTGGCGTCGCCCCCTCCCCCGATGTGGAATGTCCCGGCTGCTCAGCCCTTGACGAAATTCCAGACCTCTTCCTCGCTTTCCGCAATGTAGACGAGGTGGAGATGCGGAAGCCGCATGACACCGTTGAAAAGGATGGTGTCATGGAAATAGGTCGGGAGCGATTTCTTGTCGGCGATGGAATTGATGTGATCCTCGACGATGGATATCACATCCTTCGGCACGTCGGACGAGTATTCATCCCTGACAAACACTTTGTTCTCGTCGTTGATTCCCAGATAGAACAGAGCGTTTTGGAATTCCTCGGGAACAGAAGGGATGCGATCGCCCTGGATAGCGCAGGTCTGGACTTCCTGAAGAATGCTGTTGTCCTGTGCGTCCTTGTCCATGCGATAAAAGCGGTACATGCTTACTCCTTGATAGTCGATCGGATATTTCTTTCGAGATAATAACGACGGTCTCATCGCTCAATCAAGAGCGCTGCTTCCTGTAACGTATCGAAAACCTGGCGTTTGTACAAGCAGATGCGTACTCAACGGGGGTGATAGAGCAGCAGCCCGATCGCCGCGACCGAGGCGAACAGCGCTCCCGCGCCGAAGGTGGCGGATGCGCCGAAGGAATTCCACAGCGCGCCGGCGGTGGCGCTCGCGATCAGCAGCATCACGCCGGCGACGAGATTGAAGACGCCGAAAGCCGTTCCGCGCAGATCGGAGGGAGCGGTGTCCGCGACGAGCTTGGAGAGGAGTCCCTGCGTGAGCGCCATGTGCAAACCCCAGAATCCCGCGCCGAAATACGCGGCCAGCGGCGACACCGCCATTGCCAGCATGAGATCCGCGGCGATCAGCACGACGAGTCCGATCACGAGAAGGATGCGCGGAGAAAACCGGTCCGAAGCGATGCCGGCGGGATAGGCCAGCGCGGAGTACACGAGATTCATCACGATCATGATCGCCGGTACGTAACCCATGCCGAGGCCGACATCCTGCGCGCGCAGGACGAGGAAGGCCTCGCTGAAACGCGCCAGCGTGAAGACCGCGCCAAGCGCGACGACGAACCAGTAGCGGGTCGAAAGGAGTTTCGCATCCGCGAATGTCAGATGCCGCTTCCCTCCCGCCGCATCCGGTGCGGGATCCGGTTCGTGGACTCCGGTGAACAGCAGCAGCACCGCGAGGAAGGCCGGAATCACGGCGATCCAGAGAACCGCGCCGATATCGTCCGCAAACAGCGCCATGAAAAGGACGGCGAGCAGGGGTCCGATGAAAGCGCCCACCGAATCCAGGGCCTGCCGCAGTCCGAACGCCGCTCCCCTCTGCTCCGGCCGCACGATTTCGGTGACGAGCGCATCGCGCGGCGCGCCGCGGATACCCTTGCCGATGCGGTCCACGAAGCGGGCGCCGAACACCCATCCGATGCTCGTGGCGAGCGGAAACACCGGCTTGGTGAGCGCGCCCAGTCCGTACCCGAGCACGACGAGCGGCTTGCGCTTCCGGAAATAATCGCTGAGCGCGCCGGAGAACACTTTCGTGATGGATGCCGTAGCCTCCGCCACGCCTTCGATCATGCCGATGGTGAGCATCGACGCGCCGAGCACCGTTCCCATGAACATCGGCAGCAGGCTGTGCACCAGTTCCGAGGAGCTGTCCATCAACAGCGAGACGAATCCCAGCACCCAGATCTCCCGCGGCAGGCGCAGGAAACGGTGCTGCTTGATCTGCGGAGTCATCGCAGGAGTGGAATTCGGTCCGGGCATCAGCATCTGCTCATTTAGTGATTCTCGGGATCGATCTCCGCCAATCTACGAAATTCCTGCAGATGAGCCTGAGCAACAGTGCGACCAGGTTATAGCGATCGATCGCTGGAGGCATGTATTCCGGACAGAACTTGCCGGGCGCACGGCCAGTGGTTATGTTTCTTACCGATTGGCAACCAGATCGGTCAGCAATCAAACCACCTACTGAAAATCCCAGGTGTCCGCTGGGAGACAATAATCGATCCGTGAATTCACATCAGCCTGAAAAGAGTAATTTCGAACGCCTGATCCGGCTCGCCGAGGAAACCTTCGACGCAAGGAATGATCCCGACCAGCTGAACATGACGGACGCGGATCGTGCGCAGCTCGCGCGTCTGCATCCGGCGACGCTGTCGCAGCAAGCGGACGCGAACGGTCCTATTGCATGGATGCTCCTCTTCCCCACCACCCGTCCGCTGATGGAGAGTTTTCTCCGCGAGGACATCGGAGAGACTCAGCTGCTTCACGACACACCGCTCGATACGCATTACGACGCCGTGTACATCTGCTCCGCTCTCGTGCTCGAGGAATATCGCCGGCAGGGTATCTCCCTCCGTCTCGCCGTCGACGCCATCCGGCGCATCATGGCCGATCACCCGGTGCAAACACTTTTCATCTGGGCATTCACGGAAGCAGGCGACCGTCTTGCCGACGCCATCGCCGCCGCGGTGGGCCTGCCGCTGCTACGGAGAAAAAAACGGGAACATCCGTAATAGGATATTCCAGTGTGATGTTCCCTCGCGTTCATCGTGCAACAGAAGCGCATATCAAGGAGAATCCTTGTACCTTAATTCACCTCAAATTTTATCCAAAAGATGGGGGAAGCATAGCATGATTTTATCTATGATTGCCAATAATAAATGTTGGAATATCTCTCTGGTTTCGTCCCACGGCGCAAAACCCGTCCGCTCCCGCTTTGATGTTGTAGCAGATGCCGCCTAGCGCCGCCGCACCCGGAATCAAGTTCCATCTATACCCATTGAAATGCACGAGCAGCGATTGGGCATTTGCCATAAATATCCGGTCCTCACTGATCCCGCTCAATGCATCGAAGTATTTGTTTGTTGGGATCGCCATCTTCACCCAGTGCTCGCCATTCCAGTAGTGGGGACCAGGACCGCCGATGTAGATCCGTCCCTCTGGTGAAATCCACATACCAATTGCGCCACGCGATGGTTTCATCTTCTCCATCTTAACACATTCAGGACCGACAATTCTGTATATGGTCCCATAGTCTGAAAACACACGTAAACTTGACAGAGCTAGTGTCATGTCACGCATCATATGTCGGATAAAGTCTCTTGAGCTTCACGCGC
>CAZWNO010000054.1:0-26631 GCA_964635845.1 uncultured Chromatiales bacterium | reverse complement strand
CTCGCGATCGCGGTCTCGCCGGCATCGAAAATCGATGCCATGAAGCTGTTTCCATAATCCCAGAAATGCGAGCCCTTCTCCACCATGCGTCTGATCACCCTGTAGTGACGCCGAAGCGAATCGTCGACGAGCGTCTTGAAACGTGCGGGATCATCCTTCATTATGGCGCGGCCTTCGTCAAAGGTCACGCCCGCTGGCGTGTAACCGCCCTCGTACGCCACGTGGCATGAAGTCTGGTCGGAAATCAGTTCCACGTGGATATCGCGCGCATCGAGGTATTCGAGCAGGTCCACCACGTTGCCGTGATAGGCGATGGACACCGCCTCTCCGCGCGCGCGGTATTCGCGCATCCATGCCGCGATCTGGTCGAGGTCGGCGGAGACGAGACGCACCCATCCCTGGCTGTGCCGTGTCGCGATACGGCTGGCGTCGACCTCCGCGATCACGCCGATACCGCCCGCGATTTCAACTGCCTTCGGCTGCGCGCCCGACATGCCGCCGAGTCCGGAGGAAACGAAGTACACGCCTTTCAGATCCTTTTCCGCGGGAATGCCGAGGTACTTGCGTCCCGCGTTCAGCAGCGTGATATACGTGCCGTGCACGATTCCCTGCGGACCGATGTACATCCATCCGCCCGCGGTCATCTGGCCGTAATTGCTCACACCCATCGCCGCGAGGCGCTTGAACTGCTCGGGATTGTCCCACTGTCCGACCAGGAGGCCATTGGTCGAAATCACCCGCGGCGCATCGGGCTTCGAGGGGAACAGGCCCAGCGGGTGTCCCGACGATACCACGAGCGTCTGCCGCTCGGTCATGACTTCGAGATACTGCTTGATCAGCAGGTACTGCATCCAGTTCTGGCACACCTGCCCGGTTTCGCCGTATGTCACGAGTTCGTACGGATACAATGCGACGGCGAAATCCAGGTTGTTGTCGATGTTCACCTGCAGCGCGCGGGCGGGGAGGATGCCCCGGTAGTCGTCCACCGGACGCCCGGTGATATTGCCCTCCGGCCGGAAGCGGTAGCCGTAGATGCGTCCCATGGACCGCAGTTCCTCGAGAAACTCCGGTATCAGTTCGGCATGCAGCGACTCGGGAACGTAGCGCAGCGCGTTCTTCAGCGCGAGACGCATTTCGTGCTTCGAGAGATTCAGACCGCGGTTCGGCGCCCGCCTGATTCCCGGCTGGAAATCTTTTTTCGGTGGCAGCGTGTCCGGAAGCGTGATTGTCATTGCGTTGGCGTTATCTGTGTTGGATGGCATCGGGGATCCGTAAATGGAAATTCGGTATGTAAAGAAACAAAATACGGAAATTTCGTAGAGTAGTGTAGGAGTCCACTCGCCGCGTCCGACGCGCACGTGGCGCGGCGAAGGCGGCGTGGACGCTCGAAAACACAATAACGTACCTGGAACAACGGAGAACATTCATGTCATTACTCGAAGCAAACGTTCAGCTCATCAACCAGAAAATGAAATTTCACGGATCGCTGCGGGGAAATCCGCCGGTCGTCATGGATTACGTGCCGCCCTTCGGGGATGGCGAGGGCTACATGCCGATGGAACTGCTGCTGATGAGCCTCGGCGCGTGCAGCGGTTCCAGCATCGCGGTGCTGCTGCGGCGCATGGGCAAGGCCGTGTCCGCGCTTTCGGTGCGCGCCTCGGGCTTGCGGCGGGAACAGCACCCCACATCCTTCGAGACCATCGACCTGCATTTCTCACTCCAGTCTCCTGACGCAGGCGACGAGGATGTGCGTAAGGCCATCGCGCTGTCCGAGCAATCGCTGTGTCCGGTCTGGGATATGCTGAAGGAGAAGGTGACAATTACGACGGGATTTGATATTATCGGGGGGGAAGAAGGATAGAAGGATAGAAGGAACGGGGGGAAGGGGGGAAAGAAGGAAAGATGGAAAGTAGGAAAGATGGAAAGATGAAAAGATGAAAAAATGAAAAGATGGAAAGAAGGATAGAAGAAAGGAAGGATTGGTCGGCAAAACGAGGAGGACTCAGATGTATTACATCCTGTTTTACAATAATGCAGCGGACTATCTCGAGCGGCGGGGCGGTTTCCGCGAGGAGCACCTGGCGTACGCGCGGGCGGCGCATGAACGCGGCGAACTCGTGATCGCGGGCGCGCTCGCCGATCCTGCGGACCGCGCGGTGCTGGTGTTCAAAGCCGATTCCGCTACTGTCCCCGAGGACTTCGCCCGGAACGACGTCTACGTCAGGAACGGCCTCATCACTTCCTGGGAGGTGCGGCCGTGGACCGTGGTGATCGGCGCATGAGCGAGCCGGCAGTACTCGCGCGTCGAGGAGCGGGCGCCGAGCATGGCCGCGCGCATCGGGCCGCGCATGTGGAACGTGAATATACAGGATGCTGATGCCCGATAATATGCAACGGAGGCTGATATGCGATACGACAGTGCGCTTTCCATGTTCTGCATGCTCGTCGCGGCAATGGTCTGTTCCCCCCGAGTCTGCCTCGCGCAGGAGAGTGAAGAGGAATTTCCAGACACGCAGTTTTTCCTCGGCAGCTATACTCTGATCGGAAAAGTGCTCGAAAGCGAAGACACCTTCATGGGATTGCTCGTGCTCGAGGCCGACTCGGCGGGGAATCGCCGGTTCACGCGCATCGCCGGAGCCGACACGCTGCGAGGTTTCTGGGGCATCGAGTACGCTATCGGCGAGGAAGTGCGCGTCGTGCGCATCCGATGGGAGAAGGACGGGAGGAAGTACGAATGCACCTACCAGTGGTGCGCGGACTTCGACAGCTATCCCCGGCTGTCGGGACATTGCTACGAGACAGGGAAGGCGACCGACAGTCCTGGTATGGAGGTCGGCTTCGCGATCTGGCCGGAATGGGACGAGGACGGTGATCCCGCCCGGGAGGGGGAGGACTGAACGGCCGACGCTCGCCGCGTCTCACGGCACACGCGGTGGCACTGCCTCACGTCCGGCTTGTCTGCAGTTCGATGTCGTAGGTATCGAGGAGTTTGCGCAGTGAAGCGACGCGACCGATGAGCACCATCTCCATGTCGGCTTCCAGCACGGTCCCAGGTTCCGGATTCACCAGCGAGGAGCCGTCCCGGCGCAGCGCGACGACACTGCATCCGGTTTTCGCGCGGATTCCGGTCTCCCGCAGACTGCTGCCGGACATTGACGGAGGTACCGGCGCGCGCACGATGTCGAGTCCCTCCGCGAGCATCAGCACGCGGCTGTCCTGCAGGAAGTTCATGATGGCATTCGATCCCAGCGAAGCATACGAGAGCACGAGGTTCGCGCCCGCACGATGCAGCGTCGAGATATTCCGGTCGAGCGTCGCGCGGCTGATGATATGCACGTCGGGTCGCAGGTGCCGGCAGTAGATCGTCAGATAAATATTCGTGTCGTCGTTCTGCGTGGTGATGATCACCGAGGTCGCGCGGCCAATGCCGGCGTGGAGCATCACCTCGATATCGGCGGCGGAACCGATCACATAGTTCCCCTCTACCCGCTGTTCGTCGGGATTCTGCTCGATGATCACATAAGGATAGCCCAGTTCCGTGATGGCCTGCGCCGCGTGGCGGCCGACGCGTCCGCCGCCGATGATGAGGACGAATGTTTCCTCCATCGTATCCGAACGGACGAAGCGGTCGAACGCATCCAGCTGCGCATCGGTCCCGGTGATGACGAGTACATCGGAGTTCCCGATCCGTGTCTCTGGAGTGGGTGTGACGAATTCCCCGCGGTCCCACATGCCGATGACGGTCACGCCAGTCTCCTGCCGGAGGCGGCTTTCGCCGAGCGTGAGGCCGACGAGTCGCGTGCCGTTGGCGGGTGCCTCGGCGATGACGAGTTCCTCGAAATGCGCGATGACGTTCGCATGCCGCTCGCTGCCGACAACCCGCCGTGCCAGCGCCCTGCCCAGCATCTCCCGCAGCTGCAGCACCTGCGTGCTTCCCGCGAGCGTCATGATATCGACCGCGTCGGGAGAGTCGGCTGTGGAGATGATCGGTATGTCTGGATTCAGTTCCCGAACCGTCGCGACGATGTTGGTATTGCGCTCGTCCGTGCCGTTCGCGATCACGAGTGACGCCTGCTGCAGCTGCAGCCGCCGGTAGGTATCGGGATCGTCACGGTCGCCGAGGACGACCCGGATCCCCGCATCATGATGATCGAGAGCGGTCTGCAGATCGTCGACCAGCAGGGCATACGGCGTCTGATAGTCCTTGAATTTCTCGATCAGGCTCATGCCGACCGGGTCGATGCTCGTGACGAGAACATGGCCGCGCATGGCGGCCGGGAGTTCGCGCGGCGCCTGCGCGCGGTTTCGCGCCTCGAGCCACGGGGCATAGAAGAACTGGATGAAACTGAACGGGAGCAGGACGAGCAGAAACATGATGCCCGACATCAGCACGATGATGGAAAAGACCCGTCCGAGGTCGCTGTGAAACGTGATGTCGCCGAAGCCGAGCGTGGACATGACGGTGAGTGTCCAGTACAACCCCGTCACCCAGCTGTGCGAGCGGCCCTCCGCCTCCATGATGTAATGGAAGATGATGCTGTAAGCGACGACCAGGATCGAGATCAGCGCGAGAAAGCGCACGAGCGAGGCGATGTTTCGCTGGGTCGATCTTCCCTTGAGAAAATACGCGAGCTGCGCCGGCATGAATTTCATGTTCGTCCTGCCCGCTTTCGCTCAGCTATCGGTATCGATTGCGAGAACTTCGTCGAGGATTTCGCACGACCGCACGACCTCCTTCATCTTCGTGTGGTCGGAGTACAGCGGGCGGTCGATGTCGAGATGCGCGACGTGGCGGCGGACGACCTCGCGGGCCTTCCGCACGCCGGCGCCGTTATGGAAGTCCCGGAAATCCAGCGCCTGCGCCGCGGCCATGAATTCTATGCCGAGTACGCCATTCGCGTTGTCGAGAATCTGTCCGTTCTTGATCGCCGTGTTCATTCCCATCGAGACGAAGTCCTCCTGATCCGCCGCGGCCGGGATGGACTGTGTCGACGCCGGCGCGGACAGCATGCGCTGTTCGACGATGAGGGTATCGGCAGTGTACTGGCTGAGCATCATGCCCGAGAACATGCCTGCGCCCTTGGTGAGGAAGGCGGGGAGTCCGACACTGAGGGCGGGATTGAGGAGACGGTTCAGCCGCCGTTCCGACATGACGCTGACCATGGTGATGGCCGCGCCGGCCATATCCATCGGCAGCGCGACCGGCGTGCCCTGGAAATTTGCACCGGTGAGTGTCAGCCTCTCTTCCGGTAAAAAGATCGGATTGTCGCCGACGCCGTTCAGCTCGATTTCCACCTGCACCTTCGCATGCGCCACGGCGTCATGCGCGGCGCCGATCACCTGCGGGGTCGAACGCATCGAGTAGGCGTCCTGTACCTTCACTTTCATTTTTCCGGTCTGCAGGTCGCTGCCCTTGATGTATGAGGCGATGGCGCGGGCGCTGCGCACGGCTCCCGGGAAGCCGCGCAGCAGATGCAGGCGTTCGTCGTAGGGCTTGAGGTTCGCCAGCAGCGCCTCGAGCGACATCGCAGCCGCGATTTCCGCCTGCATCAGCCATCGGTTCATATCGTGGAGATGGATCGCGCTCATGGCGGTGAGCAGGTTCGAGCCGTTGATCGTCGCAAGTCCATCGCGTGCCTGCAATCCCGGGATCGGTATTCCCGCCTCTTCCATCGCCCTGCGGGCGGGCATGCGCTCGCCCCTGTAGAAAGCCTCGCCTTCGCCCATCATCAGCAGCGCGACCTGCGACATCGGCGCGAGGTCGCCCGAGGCGCCGACCGAGCCCTTCTGGCAGACGACGGGCGTCACGCCCTTGTTCAGCAGTTCGATCAGCGTGAGGGTGATTTCAGGACGGCAGCCCGAGTTGCCGTGTGCGTGCACGTTGATGCGTCCCGCCATCGCGCCGCGGACGTATTCGATCGGCGCTGGATCGCCGATGCCGGCCGAGTGATTGTAGATCAGGTATTTCTGGAACTCCGAGACCTGTTCGTCGTTGAGCACCACCTCCGAAAACTCGCCGATGCCCGTGTTGATGCCGTACATGATTTCATGGTTGGCGATCTTCTCCTCCAGCATCGCCCGGCACACGCTGATGCGCTCCAGCGCCCCGGGATGCAGTTCCACGGTTTCGATGTGGCGTGCGATGCGCACGAGTTTCTCGACAGTCAGGCTCGAGCCGTCCAGAACAATAGCCATGATCAAACCTCCGGGTGACAGAACAACAAAGACTCGGGGTAAAATACGATTTTATCCGTTTCCAGCGGACAAAAACTGCAGAAACGCAAAAGCACAAAAAAAGAACGCGAAAGATTCATTACAGGAAAAGCCCCGCAGATCCGCAGGGCTTTTCCTCTTTCGTCCGAGTCTTCGCGCTCCTCTTCGCGCTCTTCTTCGCGTTACGCGGTGTTTCTTCCGCGATCAGGCGATGGGGGCGGTGGACCTGGCGATGCTTTCCAGGGTCTTGACCACGAGGTTCCAGAATTTGGTGGTGGTCGGGATGTTCAGTCGTTCGTCGGGACTGTGCGCGCCCTGGATTGTGGGACCGAAGGAGATCATGTCCATCTTCGGATATACTTCGCCGATCAGACCGCACTCGAGTCCTGCATGGATCGCCTTGATTTCCGGAGTTTTGCCGAAGAGTTCCTCATGAGTCGCGCGAACGAACTTGAGGGCGCTGGATTCCATGTTGGGTTTCCAGCCGGGATAGCCGTCGCCCATGACGATCTCGAGTCCCGCGAGGCGGAAAATGGATTGCGCCATGTCGACGATGTCGTATTTCTCCGACTCGACCGAGCTGCGCTGGCTGGTGCCGATGACGAGCTTCCCGCCGTCGATGGTGACGGTGGCGAGGTTTGTGGAGGTCTCGACGAGTCCCTCGATGTCGGCGCTCATTTTCAGCACGCCGTGCGGGAATGCCTGCAGCACGTCGAGAAGCACGGCGAACTGTGCGTCCGCCATGACCTGTCCGTTGCCTTCGACGCGGCGGGCCAGCACTTTCAGATCGGGTTCGACGGTCCTGATTTCATTGAGAAACATTTCGGTGAACCCGGCCATGCGGGCGATAATGGCGTCGGTGTCAGCCTTCGGCACGTACAGCGTGACCTCCGCCTCGCGCGGGATGGCGTTGCGTTTGCTGCCGCCGATCATGTGCGAGAACGCGATGGTCGGGAAGTCCTTGCGCAGCGCGGTGAGGACGCGTGTCAGGAACTTTATCGCATTGCCGCGGCCGGTGTTGATGTCGAGGCCGGAGTGTCCGCCCTTGAGGCCGCTGACCATGATCTCGAGAGCCTCGTGCGATGCGGGCGCCGCGCTCATGTTCATGGTGATCACGCCCGCGGTGTCCATGCCGCCGGCGCAACCGACGTACAGCGCTCCGTCTTCCTCGGAATCGAGGTTCAGCATCATGTCGGATTTCAGGTAGCCGGGCTGGAGTCCCTTCGCGCCGGTAAGACCCGTTTCCTCGTCCACAGTGAAGAGGAATTCCATCGGGGGATGGACGAGATCCTTCGATTCAAGTACCGCGAGTCCGGCGGCAACGCCGATGCCGTTGTCGGCCCCGAGCGTGGTGCCGTTGGCGGTCACCCATTCACCGTCCACGTACACGGCGATCGGATCGTTGTCGAAATCGAAGTTCGTGTCCTTGTTCTTCTCGCAGACCATGTCGACATGGCCCTGGATGAGGACCGTCGGCGCCTTCTCGAATCCCGGTGTCGCCGGTTTGCGCACGAGGATGTTGCCGGTCTGATCCTGTTCGTACTTGAATCCCAGATCGGTGATCAGCTTCTTGAGGTATTCGAGGATTTTCCCTTCTTTTTTCGAAGGACGCGGCACCTGCGTGAGGCCGTAGAAATGCTTCCAGAGAATTTTCGGTTCGAGTTCGTTGACGGGTGTGGGCACGATAATGCTCCTTTGCATATGAATGGCGGGAATTAACGTTACATCATTACAAGTAACTAAAGATTTCGATGCGGGGCAATACAAAAGGCGGGAGGCAGTTGGCTATTGGCTATTGGCAGTTGGCTATTGGCTATTGGTTATTGGCAGTTGGTCGCAGACTCGCCGTGGCGAGCTATTGGTAGTTGGCGGTAGGCTGTGGGCAGTGCCTTGCCTCTGCGGGCATAAATCGATAAGTTCAAGTTTTCACACAAACACGATCTCAAGGGCTTATGCGTATTCGTCTGATCGCCATTCTCATGATTTTGCTCGCCGCCGTTGCGATGCCGCGGGCAGTCGCGCAGGACACGCGCGAGAGCGCGGAGTTCAAGCTGGCCGTGCAGTTGTACAACGACGGACTGTATCCGCAGGCCGAAGACCAGTTCCGCAGTTTCATCGACCGTTTCCCCAACACCGCGAGCGCCGTGGAGGCGCAGTTCTACCTCGGTGTGCTGCAGAAGCGGGCGAAGAAATACGGCGAGGCGAAAAGCACGCTGCAGGATTTCGCCATACGGCATCAGACGCACGCAAAAGCACCCGACGCATGGTGGAATCTCGGGGAAATATATGCCGCCGAGCATAATTACCCGGAGGCGGGACAGGCGTTCGCCAAGTTGAAGGCCTTTCACCCCAAGAGCGCGAAAGCGCCGCAGGCACTGCTCGCCGCCAGCGAGAATTTTCTCAAGGCCGAGGATTTCGAAAACGGACGCACGGTGCTCAATTCCATCCTGCTCGAGTACCCGACGTCCGAGGTTCGCATCGATGCGCAGTTCGCCCTCGGACGGCTGTATATCGCAGCGGGAGACGCCGAGCGTGCGCTGCGTGAATTCAACCGTCTGCTGACCGAGGCCGTCTCGGCGGAGATGCGACCGCGTATCATCGTCGCCGTGGGTGAATCGCATGCGCAGCTCGGCAACCGCACCGAGGCGGAAGCCCGTTTCCGTGAAGCGATCAGCACCTACCCGAAAAGCACCGCGGCCTCCGAGGCCCTCGTGAGGCTGGGCGACATGCTGCGCGCCTTCCGCGATTACAGCGGGGCGCGGACGCAGTATGAAACGGTCATCGGCAGCACGACCGCTCCGGCCGAGTTCCGGCAGCAGGCGTACATCGGACTCGCGGAAACCTCGATGGCGACGGGAGACGCGCGGGCGGCGGCGGACGCGTATGCCCGCCTGCTGCACGATGCGGGCAGTGAGAGCGTCGAGCCGGCGACGTACCGGAAGGCCGCGGCGGCGGCACGCCGCGCGGGCGACTACGTGCAGGCGGAAAACTGGCTCGAACGGCTGAACAGCGACTCACTCATCGCCTTCGACCGGCGCGTGCTGCTCGTGGATCTGGCGGAGACGGCGCGCGAGGGAGGGAACTACACTTCCGCCGTCGGACGCTACCGGCAGTACCTCCAGCACTATCCGTCGGATGCGGGCGCGCCGTTCGCGCTGCTGCGTATCGCGGAAATAGAGGAGCAGCAATTCCACAACCTTGCCGTCGCCTTCGAACTGTTCGCCTCCGTGATCGAGCGCTTCGGACCCACGCGCGTGGCCGACGACGCGCAGTTCGGCCGTGCACGCGTGCTGGAACAGCAGGAGAAATTCGGCGAAGCGGCCGAAGCGTTCCGGCAGGTCCTGACGCAGTATCCCGCCTCCGAACTCCGCGCGCAGGCGCGGGATCGCGCCGGGAAACTGGGGCAGCGCGGAGGAGGCGACGCGACCGCGGCAGTCGCGCAGCTGGCGGGTGTCATCGCGGCCATGCACGAGCAACCGGGCGCCGCGGCAGTGGACCTGCTGTTGGGCCGCGTGTACCTCGAGCAGCTCCGCGATTTCGTCCGTGCGGAGAAGTACTTCGATGCGGCACTGCGAAAGGGCGCGGACGGCGACGAGGCGGAGGAGGCGGCATACGGCGCGGCGCTCGCCGCGGTGCGGCTTTCCCGGCGAGGCGATCGCAGCGTCACAGAGGCCGAACAGCGATGCACCGCGTTTTTCTCCGCGCATCAGGGCGGCACCCGCCGCGACGAGCTTGCGTGGGAGCTGTACCAGCTGAAATCCGCGTCCGGATCGTCGGCGGAGATTCTCGATGCCGCGAACGCCTTTCTCGCGCTCAATCCCGCCGCGCATCGCGAGGAAGTGCTGATCGCATACGGCGAGGCGATGCTCGAGACGGGACGCGCCGCGGAGGCGGAGACCGAATTCACCCGCGTGGCCGAGACCGCCGGCGCGACCGCCGTCGGATCGGAGGCGTGGTTCGGCCGTGCCCGCGCCCGCGTCGCGCAGCGGCGTTTCGACGAAGCCGTCGCGGATCTTGTCACCTATGAGAGCAAGGCGCCGAACGGCATCCACATCGCCGATGCGCTGCTGCTGCATGGTCAGCTCCTCGCGCGTCTCGGGCAGTACGACGAGGCGGCGCGGCGCTTCGACCGGCTGATGTCGGATTTCGGGTACAGCGATCTCGCGGATTCCGCCCGCATCGCCGTTGTCGGCGTGCTGCTGGAAGGCGGCATGACGCAGCCCGCGCTGGGGCGCTCCGCGCGGTATCTGGAAATCGCGGAGGCGAATCCCTTCCTCGGCGAGCAGACGGTGCAGGAGTTTCTCTTCACCCGCGCACAGACGCTGGCCCGCGCGCGCGAACGCGGCGAAGCGAAGCGCGCGCTGCTCCGCTACGCGTCGGAATTCCCCGGGGGCGCGCATGTCGGCGAGGTGTATTTCGCCCTCGGCCAGATGTACAAGGACGAAGGCAAGATCGACCTGGCGACCGCGTACCTCCAGCAGGCCGGCGGATTGAAGCAGGGCACCGAGGCGCAGCGCGACGCGGCCGATCTTCTGCTCGAAAGCGGCAAGTACGACCGGGCGATCGCATCGTACGAGCGACTGCAGGAGCAGACGCAGAGCGCGGTGGAGCAACAGTACGCGCAGTCGCGGATCGTCGTCGCCCGCTATCGCGCGGGCAGTCTCGAGGAAGCGCAGAAAGGCGCCGGCGAATTCAAGTCCGCCTGGCCGGATGCGGAGCCGGTGCTCGACGAATTCGAGCTCGAGCGCGGCAAGTACTTCTTCCGGAAGGGCGATTACCGGCAGGCGCGCGACATCTTCGATGATGTGGAAGGCTCCGACGCTCCCGCGATCAGTGCGATGGCGATGCACTGGGACGCCCGCTGCCTCGAGGCCCAGAGCAGGAACGAGGACGCGATTGATAGTTTCGAAGAGGTCGTGAAGAAGCATCCGGGCAGCGAGGCCGCGCTCGAGTCGATGATGTCGCTCGGACGCATGCACATGCGCGCCGAGAAGTATCAGGACGCCGCCATGCAATTCAAGGCTGTCGTGGACCTCGGCGACATTCCCGAATCACATCTCAAGGAAGCCCTGAACGGGCTCATCCGCTGCTACGAAGAACTGGGAATGTTCGATGTTGCCGTAGAGATGACAAGGCGCTACATCGACACCTGGCCGAGCGATCCGACGGTGTTTCGCAAGCGCGTGAACCTCGGGTATTTCTATTACAAGCTCTCCTACTTCGACCAGGCGATCTCGCATTTCGAGAGCCTGCTCCCGGAGGCGCCGCCCGACGACCAGGCCGAGATACGCTACTACATCGGCGAGAGCACCTACTACAAGGGTGATTTCACCCAGGCCGCGCTGGAATTCCTGAAGGTCCCGTTCCTCGTGGTTGGAAAGACCGAAATAAACTGGACCGGTGCCGCGTACTACATGGCCGGGAAATCCTACGAGAATCTCTCGAAGTTCGATCTCGCGCTGGGCATGTACCAGAAGATCGTCGACACGCCCGGCGTCGACGCGCGCGAGAAGGCGCAGGCCGCGAAGGAGATCGACCGCGTCAAGGCGCTGATCAAATGACAGCCGGTCCGCATGCGGCACTGGTCCTCATGCGACGCCGGTCCGCATGCGGCACTGGTCCTCATGCGATCCCGCTCCGGCGCGGCCGCCAACAGTGGAGCTGCTTGCCTTTTATCGGGATTTTCCGGAACATTGACCTCCTGAAGGATATCTGTCGCCTTCCTTGAATCGGTACCGCCGGAGGAGTCTGCATGAGGATCGGAAAGATTCTGCTGCTGTGCGTTTGTTTCAGCGCGATCCGGGGAACGGCCGTTTTTCCGCCTGTGTTCGCGCAGCAGCGCACGCTGGGCCCCGTACTTCGCATTTATACGGATCCGTTTCTCTTTGATACGGTGCGCTGCCGGATCCGCCGCTGCATTCCCCTGACCTTCCACAACATCGGGGACACCGCGCTCGTCGTGCGCAATCACGACGCGCTGCGCCGTCCCTTCTTCGTGCGCATCGACACGCCGCTCGTGCTGCAGCCGGGGGAGATGCGGACGTTCGACCTCTGTTACAATCCTTCGCAGTACTCGACGGACAGCCAGAAGGTGTTCATCCGCGCGGACACGCGTCTGCCGCTCTCGATCGCAATGGTGCACGACGTAAGCGCGAGCATGTTCACGGACATGCCGGGCGGGAAGAAACGCTACCAGGCGGCGCATGACGCCAGTGTGGAATTCATCGGCAACCTGCTCGACACACTCGGCGTGCAGGACGAAGGCGCGGTGTTCACCTACGACGACAACGAGCATTTCAAAGTCGCCCAGACCTGGACGAGGGATACCGCAGCGCTGCGCGCCGCGATCCCGAACGTCGTGCTCGGCACGGCCACCTGCACCTACGACGCGATCTCGCGCGTTATCGATTCGATGGAGACCCGCGTCAAAAAGCGCATCCTCATCATGGTCACCGACGGCGAGGACAGCGACGTCAAGACCTGCGGAATCGCGACGACGGAGTCCGTCATCAACAAAGCGGTGAACCACGATGTGCGAATCTACGCGATCACGATCGGCAACATCGATCGCGCTCCGCTGATCCGGATCGCGAAGGAATCGGGCGGGAAGGAATTCAACGCATCCGTGAGCACCGACCTGCTCGCGATCTACCGCGAGATCGCGGTGGACATGAGCAAGAACGTGCAGGTGAGTGTGTTCATGAAAGGCGCGGCCGCGGGACCCAGGGTCGAAATCACGCCGCCGGACATCACCTTCGACAGCGTGCAGGTCGGGCAGACCGCCTGCGTGCCCGTGCTCGTGCGCAACGCCGGGAACGCCTGGCTGCATGCCGACACCGTGCGGAAAATCTTCCAACTTCCGTACTCGCTGCAGGATCTCGCGGTCGACTCGATCGCGCCGTACCAGACCGTTCCGGCCAATGTCTGCTTCACGCCGCTGCTGCCGCTGCACTACCGTATACCCATGCCGTATTTTCCCTCTCCGTGCGAGTTCGCGGCGGACACCCTCACCGGCTCCGGCAACAGCTTCCTTCTCCCTCGCGCACCGCGGAAGCAGCCGCTGCTGGAGGTACGCGTTCCAGCCTTCGACACGACATTCTGCCGGACGACGGAATGCGCGACCCTCGAACTGCGCAATTCGGGTGACACCACGGTGACGGTCCACTCGCTCGATTTCATACCGCCACCCTTCAGCGGCAGCGAGGCCGTGCCCTTCACCGTCGCTCCAGGCGAGACGAAGTCCATCACGATCTGTTACCGTCCCCCCGATGCTCCGCGGCTCGACACGCTGCATCTCGGTTTCACCGCGGACATGCGCGCACCGCAGCGCATCGCGCTGTTCTTCGACGAAAGCCGCTCCATGAAAACCGAATTCATGCCCGGACTCAGCCGTCTGCTGGCCGCTTCCGCGGGCGCCTCGGACTTCGCCGACGGACTCGAATTCCGCAGCGGTTTCACCGATGCCGTCACGGTAGCCACGTTCGATACCGCCGACGCGCTGCGATGGGACGGCGTGTATTTCACGTCGAAGGATTCCCTCCGCACGGCGCTGCCCGATTCCGCGGGCGGTCAGATATCCTGTGCCTTCGACGCGGTGGACAGGATGCTCACGGGCTTCGACGGACTGCATCGAGAACCGGAGACGGTTATCCTCTTTAGCGCGGGGGAGGACGCCGGCGCGTCGCTCTGCGGTCCGGTCACCGCCGTGGATCTCGCGTCGCACGCGCTTGCACTCGGGACGCGCATCCACTGCGTGCAGCTGGGCGACGCCGATACTACCGCACTCGCGCTGCTCGCCCAGAGCACCGGTGGACGCTTTCTGCGTCCGCAGTCCCTGCTCGATCTGATTTTGGGACTCCGGGATCTGGAAAGCGGATTCTCACGCAACATGCGTTTCGAGCATCAGGCCGTCGCGCGGGGAGTGACACCGCTGATTGCCGTCTCTCCCGACACGGTCGACTGCGGCACGCATTATCTCTACTCGCTCGAAAGCGAAAGTATCGGCCGCCTCTGGGTCGTGAATTACGGGGACGCGCCGCTGCGGCTGTGGAATGGAGGCGGGTTCGGTCCGGATTTCAGGATACTCGACACGTTGATCGGTCCGGATATCGATACGCTGCCCCGTATCGGCATTCGGCACGAGGTCATTCCGTCGTGCACTCTGAGCCCGTGGAAGAATGGGAGCGCTGCATCCGATACGCTCACACTGCTGCCGAACGAGGTAGCGACATTCCGCGTCGCCTATGTCGGTCCGATGCTTCCGGGCATTTACCGCGACACCCTCGCGCTGCGTCACAACGTGTGCAATGCAGCGGACGTCGATGTGATCGCGCAGGTGCGGCTCCTTCCGGATGCGGATATAGCCTGGGCATACTACAGGCGCATCGGACTCGAGGATACGCTGGACTTTGGATTCGTGCCATGCGGTGAGGGAAAGGGGATCGCCTGGCATGGCCGGTACACCGGCGGACTGGCGAACACCCTGCGATTGCTGCCGCCGTATCCGGCGATGTTCGATGCCGATCCCGACACCGCGGTGTATCTGCCCGGCGAGGAGCGTTGGAGCCCCATATTTCGTTTCGCGCCGACCGCGGGCGGGAAATTCGGCGGCTGGCTGCGGTACGAATCGAAGGACGAGCCGCCGATCCACACGGCGTTTCTGCTTGCGTCCGACATCTCCACGCTCGACACGACGTACGAGGGCGTGCCGTGGCGGACGCTGGTCCGAGAGGGCGTGCGGCGATACGCCTCCGCGCTGCACGCAGGTTCCGAGTACCTCAACAGCACCGCCGTGTTCGGATTCGATGCGAGCGGAACGTCCACCGTGCGTGCGTTCACACGCGACCAGGCAGCGCTATGGGATGCATTGCCCGACACATCGTTTGCGACAGCGGGCGACATGGCCGCGGCGGTCGGCGCGGCCGTGGATTCGCTGCGCACCGCGCCCGCGGGGGCGCGCTTCCTGTTCGTCGTAGCTGGCGACGCGGCTCCGCTCGACGCGGCCGCAGCCGCGGCGCTGCGCGCGCGGGCTGAGCGCGAGGAGGTGACGCTCGCGATCGCGGCGGTGTCGGCGACGGGTTACGCGGCGCTGGCGCCGACGGCGGGCGTGGCCGGACGCTTCGACAGCTGTTTCACCCGCGCGGCGCTGGAGCGCTTCCTCTACGAGACCACGCGATCGGCCGTCGTGACCGTGCGTGACAGCATGTATCTCACCGGCACCGCCACCGAGGCGAAGCTGGAAGTCGACCCGCTCACGCTCGACTTCGGCACTGTCCGCGTCGGGGGCGACGCCTGCCTGCCGGTCATGATCCGGAACAGCGGAAATGCGCCATTGACACTCGTCAATGTCGTCAATCCGGTCGAGCCCTTCCCGACGGCGTTCCCGGACACCCTCCAGGCGGGACAGAGCGCCGAGGTGGAACTCTGTTTCGCCGCATCGGCGCTGGGCACACGCTCCGTCGATGCACTCTTCATCTTCGACGGATGTGCGCGCGATACGGTCCGCGTGCATATGACCGCGCTGGGATTCGACAGCCTGAACGTGGGCATCTCAGCGACGCTGCGCGGGATGCCGGGACATGTCGTCCGCATTCCGGTGCAGCTCTACGGCGAGCTGCCGGAGTCGTACGGAGTGCGCGGGTATACGCTTTCGCTCAGCTACGACAAGACCATGCTGTATCCGCTTGCGAACGGCATAGTGAGTCCGGGCACTGTCACCGCGGGTGTGCCGGCGGCCGAACCGGTTCTTGATCGGATCTTCGACGACCTCTCTCCCACGGCTACCGCGCGATACCAGTTCAACAGTACGGGTGCACTCTCGAGCGACGGGAGCAGCGCGGTGCTCCTGGCACCGCCGTTTCTCGTTCTCCATGGCAGTGCGATGGAAACGCCGCTCCGTGTCACCAGCATGCGCTTCAGGGAGGGCAGTCCCGCCGTGGGCATCATCGTCGAAGCCCGATTCATCGCCGACAGTCTCTGTTTCCAGCAGGAGCGCCTCGTGGACGCTACCGCCCGCTACAACGCCGAACTCGTAGGCGGATATCCGAATCCCTTCAATCCCGTCGCGATCATCGTGTATTCCCTGCATGAGACTGCGGTGGTACGCCTGAGCGTGCACGACGCGCTCGGAAGGGAGATCCGCGTTCTCGAAGAGGGTGTGCGCGAATCCGGCCTGCACCGCGCGCGGTTCGACGCGGGGGGACTCCCCACGGGAATCTATTTCTACCGACTCGAGACGGGCGGCGAGCTGCATTCCGGATCGCTGCTGTACCTGAAGTGAGGACGCCATGAAGACGATCCGCCTGCTGCTTTGCATCTGCCTCGCCGCGCCCGCGGCGCTCACGGCACAGTCCGGCGATGAATCGGACCTTCTGCTCGGGATAGCGCCGGGCATGACCATGCGCTGGCAGCAGGGGACGCTGCACGCGACGGACGGGTACTACGACTGCTGCTCCTTCACCGGCGGGAACGGAATCGGCTTGACCGCGGGTCTGCGAATCCTGCTCCCGATCGGTGGCGCCTTTCACATTCGCGGAGGTGCGAACTGGGAGGTGACGACCAGCGACTATTCGAGCGAAAGGAAGAGCTACCCCATTCTCGGGCAGGGAAATACGGTCGAGTATGTCGACCTGCAGAATGATCTCGCTGTGAGTATTTCCGCGCTGCACATCGAGGCGGGTCTCGCCTACAGGCTCGTCGATCCGGGTCTCTATTTCACCGCCGGACCGGCCGTCACCATCCCGTTCTCCCCCGGCTGGAAACAGACCGAACAGATCACCGGCCCGTCCGAGGTGCGCTACCTTGACGGCAGCCGCAGCAAAAAGCTTTACGATCTCACCATTCCCGGCACCTGGCCTTATGTGAGCGTCCGCTTCGGCGCGGGTGCGCTTATCCCGATCAACGACGGTGCGGTGCTCGCACCGGAAATGCTCTTCGCAATTCCGCTCACGGAGTTCCATCCGGACTATGACTGGACGGTATCCGGGATCGACTTCACCATCGCAGTGATGCTGCGGCTGTAGCCTGGCGGCCGCGGTGAAAATGAGAATGCCGTGGATTATGATGGGAGAGGATGCTCACAGCGCAGGAGATCGTCAAGGGCTTGCCGCGAACGGGCCAGCTGCCAGCGGCCCTCGTATATGATGGCTTCGGCGGCAAGGGGACGGGAATTGTAGTTCGAACTCATGCTCGCACCGTAGGCGCCGGCCGTCAGCAGGGCGACGAGGTCACCGCGCTCCATCGCCGGCAAACCATAGCGCACCGCGAAAGTGTCACTGCTCTCGCAGACGGGACCCACGATATCGTACATCTGCATCTCGGCGTGGCTCTCACGCAGCGGGATGATGCTGTGACTGGCCTGGTACAGGGCGGGACGAAGCAGATCGTTCATCCCCGCATCGAGAACCAGGAAATTCCTGTCCCCGGAGGGCTTCACATGCTCGACCGAGGCAACGAGGATTCCTGCATTCGCGACCAGCGAGCGGCCCGGCTCGGTGATCAGCGTCCAGGCACTCTCGTGATCACCGAACACCCCTGCGAGTACCACCGCGACCTGCGTCGGCAGGAGTTCGCTGTGACGGGCGTCATAGCGAACGCCGAATCCGCCGCCGATGTCGATGATGTCAGGCGCAGGATCGAGCAGCGGCGTGATGTCTGCAAGAACCTTCAGCAAAGCGCGGAGGCCCTGCGCATAGGGAGCGGGAGAGAGAATCTGCGATCCGAGATGGAACGCGAGTCCCGCGATGCGCAGGCCGGGAAGCCACTCGATCTGTGAAGCCAGCGAGCGTATGTCGGATGCGGTAAGTCCGAATTTATGCGCGGCTTCACCCGTGGAGATATATGGATGTGTCTCGGTCTCGACATCGGGGTTCAACCGAAGCAGTATGTCCGCGGTCATGCCATGCTGCACGGCGAGCTCGGAGATCAGCCGGCATTCGCTGGCTGATTCGACATTGAACAGCGCGACGCCCGCCGCGAGTCCATCCTCGATGTCCGCGCGCGACTTGCCTACCCCTGTCATGGTGACGCGGCGCGGATCGCCTCCCGCACGCAGCACACGATACAGTTCGCCGCGGGAATTCACGTCGAAGCCGCAGCCGGCGCGGGCAAGCACCTGAAGCAGGGGGAGGGAGGTGTTCGCCTTGACGGCATAGCTCGTCCGATGCGAAAAGCTCGCGAAGGCCGCGCGGTGCCGCTGGAAATTGGCGAGCACACCGTCGAGATTGTAGACGTACACCGGCGTACCCGTTTCACGCACGATGTCGGCGATGCGCACATCGCCGCAATGCAGCTCTTGCATGCGGTATGAAAAACCGTCTGCGATCGTCATGTGGAGCCTTGCAGCTGGGGAAAGAAACGGCCGTCAATCAGCCGAGAGACCGGAAAACCCGCGTCGGAACGCTATTCAAAAATACCGGGCTCGGAGATATTCGAGAAGAATTCTTCGTGCAGTTCCATGACCGCTTCGGGCACCCGATCCTCATCGATCACGCAGGTGAGATTGATCTCCGAGGCGCCATGGCTGATCATGTCGAGCGGCACGTTGCGCAGGCGGCTGAAGACGCGCGCGGCGATGCCGCGCTCCGAGCGCAGGCGTTCGCCCACGATGCAGATGATCGCCTTGTTCCTGTGCACCGTGATCTCTCCGTACTGTCGCAGGATGTTCACGAGCGAATCGAGATCCGGCGAGTGTTCGATGCTGAGCGAGATGCTGACCTCGGAGGTCGTCACCAGATCCACCGCCGTCTGCTGGTCGTTGAAGATATCGAAGATCTTCTTCATGAAGCCGTAGCTGCCCAGCATGCGCGTCGACGAGATATTGAGAATGCTGATGCCGCGCTTGTAGGAGATCGACTTCACGGCGATGTTGGCCGGAACGACCTGCGCCTTGATGAGCGTGCCCGAAAGCTGGGGGCGACGCGAATTGAGTATATGCACGGGGATGTTCTTCTCTATGGCCGGGAGCACCGTGCTCGGGTGCAGGACCTTGGCGCCGAAGTACGCCAGCTCGGAGGCCTCCTGGAAGGACATCTCCTTGATGCGCAAGGCGCCCGGTACGAGCTTTGGATCCGCCGTCAGCATGCCGTCCACGTCCGTCCAGATCTCGATGTCCTCGGCGTTCATCACCGTTCCGA
This sequence comes from uncultured Chromatiales bacterium, assembly GCA_964635845.1. Classification (GTDB taxonomy): domain Bacteria; phylum Bacteroidota; class Ignavibacteria; order SZUA-365; family SZUA-365; genus SZUA-365. Next base: position 7,285 of record CAZWNO010000054.1, on the reverse strand, counting down.
TGATGGCCGCTGAATAGTCGGAGCCGCCGCGTCCGAGGGTCGTCGTCACGCCGTGTTCGTTGGCGCCGATGAAACCCTGCAGCACGGGGACAATTCCCTTGTCCAGCCGGGGTCGCACGATGCTCTCGCACGCAGCACGGGTGGCATCGAGCAGCGGTTCGGCCTTGCCGAAGTGGCTGCCGGTCACCATGCATTTGCGCGAGTCGAGCAGCTCCGCGCGCATCTTGTGTTCACGGAGCGCTTCGGTCAGGATGGCGCTGGACATGCGCTCGCCGTAGGACATGACGAAGTCCAGCACTCGAGGCGACAGGTCGCCGGTGATCGAAATGCCATAGAGCAGGCTGCGCAATTCCTCGTCGAAGATCTTGAATTGCCGGATGAGCACGTCCTGCTCGGAGAGTCCCTTGATCAGGTTCGCGATCATGCGGTAGTGCCGGTCGATGACCTTGTCGCGCAGGACCGACTCCGCCTCGAGGCGCTTGCCTTCGGCTGCCAGTTCGGCGCAGCGGATCAGGGAGTTGGTGATGCCCGCCGCGGCGGATAGCACGATGGCCGGCTGTTTCTTCAGTCGGGACCGTATGATCTCGCAGGCATTGGTCATGGCGGTCGCGTCTTCCAGCGAGGTTCCGCCGAATTTCATTACGATCATGAGGGTGGCTGCTTCTGATGATCCGTGCTCATCCGCGCGAAACTTGTATAATACGAAAATTTCCGGAAGCAGTGGAAGTGCATCCGTTTTGAAAAGAGATTGGAAATCGTGATTTTTATGTCGATCGACCGTGCATGCGAGGCTTGTCACATATTCTTCTCATCGCGAAACCTTCCCGCACACGAACCCAATACAATTCAGCCCATCATGAAATTCAGGACATTCCCGGGCGGTGTACATCCCCCCGAAGAGAAGGAACTCAGCGAAAGCTGCGCCTTCGAGTATATGCCCCTGCCGGCGATGGTGGTACTTCCGCTCTCGCAGCATCTCGGCAAGCAGGCGAAACCGTTGGTGGAGAAACGTGCCACCGTTGCCCGGGGGCAGGTGATCGCCGAGTCCGACGGCTTCATCTCCGCGCCGGTGCACAGTTCCGTGGCCGGAACGGTAAAGAGCATCGGCCGCGACAGCAACAGCAGCGGCTACATGAAGGAAGCGATCGCGATCGTTCCTGATACGGCGGGAGACGGCAGTGAAGCGCCTGCGCCCGTCGTGCTGCCGCCGCTCGATCCGGAGACCGTGACCCCCGACGATATCCGGCAGCGCATCCGGGAAGCCGGGATTGTCGGACAGGGCGGCGCGGCGTTTCCGACCTTCGTCAAGCTCACACCACCGGAAGGCAAGATCATAGATACCGTCATCCTCAACGGCTGCGAATGCGAACCGTACCTGACGCGCGACGACCGGTTCATGATCGAGCGTCCGGGCGCCATCATCTCCGGGCTGAAGCTCATCATGCGCGCGCTCGGCGTGAAGACCGGGATGGTCGGCATCGAGAACAACAAGGCCCAGGCCATCGCCTCGATGGAAAATGCGGCGGCAGGCACGAGCGGCGTCTCCGTCTGTGTCCTCAGGACGAAGTATCCGCAGGGAGCGGAGAAGATGCTGATCAAGGCGGCAAACGGACGCGCCGTGCCTCCGGGGAAGCTGCCGCTGGATGTGGGCGTCGTGATCCAGAACGTCGGCACTGCCGTCGCGATTCACGACGCCGTGGTCAAGGGCGAACCGTCCGTGACCGCCGCGCTGACCGTCACCGGCAGGGGCATCCGTCATCCGAAGAACCTCATCGTTCCGGTCGGTACGCCGATCGGGGACGTCATCGCGTTCTGTGGCGGGATGACCGAGGATGCCGCGAAGGTGATCGTGGGCGGGCCGATGATGGGTATCGCGCAGCACAACCTCGCGGCTCCGGTCATGAAAGCCACCTCGGGCATCGTCGTGCTTACGCGCGAGGAGATCCGGACGCGGGAAGAGACCGCGTGCCTTCGCTGCGGGAAATGCGTCGATGCCTGCCCGCTGCACCTCATGCCGACACGCCTGGCGCGACTGGCGCAGCTGAACATGACGGAGGAGGCCGAGCGCCTGAACATCACCGTCTGCATGGAATGCGGAAGCTGTGCGTACACCTGTCCGGCGAACATCCCTCTCGTGCAGTGGCTGCGGCTCGGCAAACAGCGTGTCATCCACCTCCAGCGAAGCAGGAAAAGCGCCGCTGCCTGATACGCAGCGGCCGATCGGCTCGCGGCCTTCCTCGGGACGGCGAAATCAATCACGATTCATAAACGAACTCGAACAGGATTCATGTCAACCGTAACTGTGACCGGGGCATCCACCGGGTCCGAGCTTCTGCTCTCGACCTCGCCTCATCTGCATGCGCGATGGACCACGAAACAGGTCATGTGGTTCGTCGTGCTCGCGCTGGTCCCATGCGTGATTTCGGCTGTCGTGTACTTCGGCTTCTTTCAGCTCCTGGTGATCGCCACTGCCGTCGCATTCGCCGTCGGCACCGAGGCATTGATCCAGTCCCTGATGAAGAAGCCCGTGACCGTACTGGACGGAAGCGCCGTGATCACCGGACTGCTGCTCGGGCTGATCGTTCCGCCGAATTTCTCGCTGGTCTTCACCGCGATCGGCGCGGTGTTCTCCATCGCCATCGGCAAGATGGTGTTCGGCGGACTCGGCTACAATATCTTCAATCCCGCGCTCGTCGGTCGCGCGTTTCTGCAGGCCGCGTTTCCCGTGGCGATCACGACGTGGACCATGCCGCATTTCGCGGTCGATGCCGTGTCGAAGGCGACGCCGCTCGCCGCGCTGAAATTCGACCATGTGGTGACGGACACCGCTCCGCTCGTCATCGGCAACGTCGGGGGATCGCTCGGAGAGACATCGGCGATCGCCGTCCTCATCGGCGGGATTTTCCTCCTCGTGACAGGCGTGGCCAACTGGCGCATCCCGCTGTCGATGATCGTCGGCATCGTCGTGTTCGGCGGTGCGGTCTGGCTCATCGATCCCGCTGCGCCGGACCCTGTCTTCCATTTGTTCGCGGGCGGCTTCCTGTTCAGCGCCATGTTCATGGCCACCGACATGGTGACGTCGCCGGTGACCGGAAGGGGAATGTGGATTTACGGCATCTGCATATCTCTTATCATCGTGCTCATCCGCGTCTACGGCGGACTCCCCGAGGGCGTCATGTATTCGATTCTCTTCATGAACGCCTTCGTGCCCTTGATCAACCGCTATACACGACCGAGGATCTTCGGGGAGGGCAAGGCATGAAAATCATTGTTTCGATGCTCGCCACACTCACCGTCATCGGCATCATCGCGGGCGGAGGTCTGGCCCTGGTCAGCAACTGGGCCGATCCGCTGATCGCCGCCAACAAGAAGGCCGATACCGAGCGCGCGATCTTTCTCGTGCAGCCCTCGGGTTCGGGCTACGAGGCCGTCGCGGATGTGAAATACGAACTCTACCGCGTCTTCGATGATGCGAAAAATCTCGTCGGCTATTCGCTGCCCTGGGAGGGAAACGGATTCCAGGGGAAAATCAGGCTGATGATCGGGCTGACGGCGGATCTCAACACGATCACTTCCATTGAAGTACTGGAGCAAGTGGAGACGCCGGGGCTCGGCACGAAGATCGCGGACGATCCGTACCGCGGTCAGTTCAAATCGCTCAAGGCCATGCCGCAGGTGGACTGGGTGAAGGGGTCTCCTCCGACGAAGGAGAATGAAATTCAGACGATCACCGGTGCGACGATTTCCTCGAAGGCGGTCGTTTCCATCGTCAATGACGGTCTGGAACATCTCCGCAAGGAACTTCCCCAGGGAGGTGCACAATGAAAAAGCAGTTGTCTCTCACAGGCGAATACGCCAAAGGCATCTGGGACCAGAATCCCGTGTTCAAGCAGGTGCTCGGCATGTGTCCGACGCTCGCGGTGACCGTTTCGGCGATGAACGGCATCGCCATGGCACTCGCGACAACCTTTGTGCTCGTGTTCTCGAGTTTCATCATTTCGCTCGTCCGTAAGCTGATTCCGTCGCAGGTGCGCATCGCGGCGTACATCGTGATCATCGCGTCCTTCGTGACCATCGTCGATCTCGTCATGCGCGCCCAGTTCCCCGACCTGAGCAAATCGCTCGGTCCCTATATCCCGCTCATCGTCGTCAACTGCATCATCCTCGGACGACAGGAAGCATTCGCCGCGAAGAACAATCCCCTGCGCTCGATCCTCGACGCGCTCGGGATGGGGACCGGTTTCCTCATCGCCTTGCTCACGCTCGGCAGCATCAGGGAGATTCTCGGTTCACGGTCCATCCTCGGCATGCAGATCCTTCCCGACGCATTCGAGCCCTGGCTGGTCATGATCATGCCCGCCGGAGCGTTCCTGACATTCGGATTGGTCATGGGGCTGCTCAACCACCTCGTCGCGCGGCGCAAGCGTCGTGAGGAAGTCGAGGTGCTCGCGCGGTACGCCCCGAAATCGAACATCTCCGTCACAGCCGCATCGGAGGGCTGAGCCATGGAACTGATCCTCATCTTCGTATCGGCCGCGCTGGTCAACAACTTCGTCCTTGCCTACTTCCTGGGCATCTGTCCTTTCATTGGCGTGTCGAACAAGCTCTCCTCCGCATTCCCGATGGGACTGGCGACGACCTTCGTGCTCGTGCTCACGGCGATTTCGACCTGGCTTATTTACCATCTCATTCTGGTTCCGTATCATGTGGAGTACCTCGAGTACGTGGCGTTCATTCTCGTCATCGCCTCGCTGGTGCAGTTCGTCGAAATGTTCATCAAGAAAGTCAGTCCACCGCTCTACCGCGCGCTCGGCATCTTTCTCCCCCTGATCACGACGAACTGCGCCGTGCTCGGACTCGCGCTGTTCATGGTGCTCAAGGAGTACGATTTCATTGAAAGCCTGTTCTTCGGCATCGGCGCGGGTGTCGGTTTCACACTGGCGATCTGCATCATGGCAGGCATACGCGAGGAACTCGAGCTGGGGAACATTCCCCGGCCGTTTCGCGGCGCGCCGATCACATTGATCGTGGCGGGACTGCTCGCACTGGCCTTCATGGGCTTCGCCGGCATGATCACCGTGTGATCAGGAATCAACTACGGATACTTACTGACAGGAGAATAGATATGATTTCTCGTCGTTCATTTCTGAAACTCTCGGGACTGGCGGTCGCTTCCGTCGGTGCGGGTTTCGGAACCGGAAGCATGCTGCGCGGCGGCGATGAGCGCTACTTCGCGATGTACGGTTTCGTGCCTGACGATGCTCGCGCCGTGCGCGACTTCCTCCGCATCTTCTCCGCCGAGCTGCCATCAGGCGTATCAGCGCCGCGGATCACCGCGAATGCGCAATGGAGCGCGGTCATCCGCGATGCCCTGCAGCCTTCGACGCGCAGCGCGGGCGCAGGACAGGGGAGCGGTCGGGTCCGTGTGCGCTTCGAACGCATCGGACAGCCCGTGCCGGGCGATGTGCTCGTCTCCGACGATCGCAAGCGTATCTACGATCCCTCCGGAGATTTCAGCACCGCGCTGCATTCACTGCGCATCGCATTGAAGGAGAATGAAGCGCGGTACATGATCAGTGCGGAATACCATGAGGAGGAAGCCCTCGCGTCACTCTTTGCGACCGGACGCGTGCTGGTCGTGGAAAATGACCGCGGCCTCGTCGATCGCATCGCGTTCGACGGCCGCCCCCGGCAGATCGACGTGCGTGGCGCACAGGGTGTCACCGGTGTGACCATGACCGACGCAGGCGCGCATGTGCACAGCGCCAGCTGCCGGCACGGACTGTGCCGCGGCGCGGGCATTGCCGCGCGTCCGGGCGACGTCATCGCCTGCGCCCCGAATCGTGTTCTGCTGCGCGTGGAGCATGCCTGAAGAAAGGCGGAGTATGCGCCGACGTTCGCCGATCGCCATCACGATGTTCGTGCTCGCGCTGTTCTGTGTGGGCTTCTACCTAGCCCTGCAGTTCGGCCGGAAGGACGACGACACGGTGACTCGTACACAGATCGCGCTCGGCACGCTCGTCGAGGTGCAGGTCCGCGGTGTGGCGCAGGCCGAGGCGGATCAGGCGATCAACGCCGCGTTTGCGGAAGTGCGGCGCGTCGACACCCTTTTCTCCACGTACACACCGGAGAGTCCGGTCTGGAAACTCAATCACGGCGGCGACACGCTCGTCACGCTGCCGGCCGAAGTCGTCGCGCTCATGCACCGCTGCGATACGCTCTGGCGGCGAAGCGCGGGCGCCTTCGACATCGCCCTGCAGCCGCTGATCGAGGCCTGGGGCTTCGACGGCGAGCGGCCGGCCGTGCCGTCGGATTCCGCGTTGAAAGCGGCGTTGTCCCGGAGCGGGTGGCGCAACATCGGCCTCACCGCCGACGGCAGCGTACGCATACGCCCGGGCACCGGGGTGAACTTCGGCGCCATCGCGAAAGGCTACGCGGTAGACCGTGCGATCGCGGTGCTCCGCAAACGGGGTGTCGCCGAGGCGCTGGTCAATGCGGGCGGCGAAATCCGCGTCACGGGAGGGAACTGGGAGGTGGGAATCCAGCATCCCCGCTCACCGTCGGAACTGCTGGCCCTGCTCGACCCGCGGGGACGCTCCGTGGCGACCTCCGGCGATTACGAGCAATTCTTCGAGCACGGCGGCGTGCGGTATCACCATATTTTCGATCCGGCGACCGGAATGCCCGCGCGTGGCTGCCAGAGCGTTTCCATCATCGCCGACGACGACATGACCGCCGATGCGCTCGCCACGGCCGTCTTCGTGCTAGGGCCGAAGGCAGGCCTGGAATTTCTGAAACAGTATCATGATATTGAAGCACTTATCATCGATTCACAGGGCGCGGAACACAGCACGCCCGGATTCGATGAATATCGGATGAGGTAGGACAGAATGGATCTGAATACTCTGATTGCCATCGCCACAATGGGCGGACTGGGATTCTTCCTTGCAGGTGCGCTCGCAATCGCGGACAGGAAACTGCGTGTCGAGGAAAATCCGCTCATCGGACAGGTCAACGACGCGCTCCCCGGCGCCAATTGCGGTGCCTGCGGGAAAGCCGGATGCTATGATTTCTCAGTCAATGTCGTCGAAGGGAATGTCGCCCCGAACGGATGTCCCGTCGGCGGTCAGGAGGTCGCCAACAGTATCGCCGCCCTGCTGGGTGTCGAACCCGGCGCTGCCGTGAAAATCGTCGCCCGCGTTCTCTGCCGCGGGGGCAACATCGAGGCCGCGCGGAAGATGGTCGAGTACCGCGGACCGCAGACCTGCGCGACCATGGATCTGGT
>CAZWNO010000053.1:24820-27116 GCA_964635845.1 uncultured Chromatiales bacterium | reverse complement strand
CTCGGGCAGGAGGGCAATGCGGGAGGGACGGTTGTAGGGGCGAACCACCGTGAACGAACCGGCGACGTTGCGCGACCTTCACCTGCCGCCGAAACCTCCGCGCATCCGGATTCATCGTCGGTTCGCCCGATTGTAGGGGCGAACCACCGTGAACGAACCGGCGACGTTGTGCAACCCTCACCTGTCGTCGAAACCACTGCGCATTCGGATTCATCGTCGGTTCGCCCGCGGGAGGGGCGGGAGGAAACCGCGGTCTAGGTACGGCGGAGAATCAGCAGCGACAGATCGTCGTGCTGGCGCATTTCACCGGTGAAACTCTTGATGTGGTTGAGGATGTGTTCGCCGATGCCCGCGGATTCGAGTCCCGGTACGCGCAGGAGTACGCGGCGCAGGCGCTCCTCCCCGAAGAAATCGCCGCTTTCGTTCTGCGCTTCCGTCAGGCCGTCGGAATAGACCAGCAGGATTTCTCCCGGACCCAGTTCCACCCGCTGTTCTTCGTAGGTCGAATGCCTGATGATGCCGAGCGCGGGACCTCCGCGCGGCAGCTCGCTGATCCGGCCGTCGTGGACATGCAGCGGAGGCATATGTCCGGCATTTAGCATCGCGACTTCTCCGCTGTCGTGCGTCACCTCGAGATACACCAGGGACGCGAAGCGGTTGGGGATTCCATCGCGGTCGAAAATCGCGCTGAGTTCCGACCCGAGCCACGCAATGCTGTCGCGTCCGGGAACGAGGGCGCGCAGCGTCGCCTGCAGTTTCGCCATGAACAGTGCGGCGCCGAGTCCCTTTCCCGCCACGTCGCCGAGCGAGAGTCCGAGGCGCTCATTCTCGACGGAGATGTAATCGACCAGGTCGCCGCCGACGTCGTTCGCCGGATGCGTGTGAATCCATATATCCCAGCCGCGGAATCGCGGATTCTCCGTGGGCATCAGCGCCATCTGCACGGCGCGCCCGGCTTCGAGTTCGTCACGCGCCAGGATCTTGTCCTTCAGCTCGAGCAGGAGGATGAAGAGCACCAGCACGACGCCGATCAGATGTCCTGTGGAAAAGGAGGCGTCTCCGGCCTGTGTTTCGATGTTCATGAAGCTGAACACGACGCCCAGCAGCAGGAGGATGCGGCGGGCGGGCGTCAGGTGCAGGTACATGGCCTTGAAGAGCCAGAACGGGACGATGAAGAGCCGCTTGACCCAGTTCATCTCGCGCAGTTCCTCGCGCCGCTCCTCGGTCATGAAGAACTCGATCACCTCGTCCCAGTCGCGTCTGACGTTTTTGGCGAAATCCTCCTGCCGGATATCCGATTTGAAGGTTTCGCGGAAACCCGGTTCCCCGCTGGAACTCTTCTGTTTCTGCTTCTGCTGCTGGCTCACGTGGTGTATGTCCGAAGCGATTTCCTCTGCGATACGTCGCGGTCGGCCGGAAGATTCAATGCCGCGGTTTCCGCACTTCCGGCGGCAGCAGTCCGTGCTCGCCCACGACCTCGTGCTGACCGCGCAGCCAGGCGATGGCGGGAAGCATCCAGTCCGCCGTGGCCTTGTAATAGAAGCCCGGCCCGGATTTCTCCGGAAGCGCGATTTCACGATACTCCTTCACGGCACGCGCGGCGCAGAATTCGAGAAATGGAAGACAGGGTCCTCTTTTTTCATCCCCGGCCGCGTAGATCGAGAGCACGTTGCCCGCGAGCAGTTCGTCCTGCTGTTTCCAGAATTCGATGAACGGCGCGCTGCATGCGGAGAGCAGGACCACCTGCAGGTCGGGGACGTCCACCGTATCGGTGACGATGACGGTAATGGCCGCCCCCTGTCCCGCGCCGACGATGCCGATCCTTCCGGCGGGCACCCCCGCGGCCAGCAGCTTCCGGATCTGTCCGGCAATCTCTTCCGCCACCAGGTACGGATGCTCCGTCGTTCCACGTGGACGGCTGACCACCTTGAATCCCGCGCCCACGAAGCGGTTCGCGATCTCGGCGTACTGGTATTCGCCGTGGAGCGGATGCCGAGGCTGCGGCTGTGCCGGCGTGACTACCTCGTCGGGAAGATAGAACAGGTATTTCGCGGTCGTGTCGATTTTCTCGGGAACCTCCGTCATGATTCCCTGCGCGATACCGGAACTGACGGATGCGAGTGCAAACAGAAACGTAAATGTGATCCGTCTCATGAAACTTGTATGGAGATGGAACATATCCTGAAAAATTATTGAATCAGCACGCCGGTTACAAGTCGGAAAACGGGAATCCCATGGTGGCGCAACGTGGCCGGACGCAGCGCGGTCGTGTGCGCGCCAACGGCGCGTACACACA
>CAZWNO010000053.1:0-24720 GCA_964635845.1 uncultured Chromatiales bacterium | reverse complement strand
ACCCGGAAACCCAATCGGGATCATTGACGTAGGGCCGCGCCAACGGCGCGGACATCCCCGGCCAACGACCGTGCCAGGGTGCCGCCGGACGCAACGCGGTCGTGTGCGCGCCAACGGCGCGTACACACAACCCGGAAACCCAATCGGGATCATTGACGTAGGGCCGCGCCAACGGCGCGGACATTCCCGGCCAACGGCCGTGCCGTTGGCGCGGTATAACGCGCCAGATGGTTTGCACAAATCTTCCAGATGGTTTGCACAATTCGGAAAATGCCTCTTCAACTTGAGGCGATTCCCATAACTCGGTTATTTATCAATGGAAACAGGGATCATTTCGGCCGGAAAAGACCCTACTGCCAGAATGTCAGGGCTATGTTCTCTGACGTCGGCGCTGACCGGAGGATTCCCGTGTGGTCACGGTCACAATATCCCGGCCTCTGACGAGCGTCCTTTCGCCTTGCAGTATACGAACTTCATCGCGCAATTCCTGCAGACCGGCCACGATCGCCTCCGTCATCGGTGCGGTGGCCATCCCAACGATGTCCTGAACATCACGATCCCGGAGAATCCACTCAGTGTTCGATCCCGTGTATTTCGCCGCATCGCCTATGATGGCCATCGTCGGATCATCCACCCGGCCGCCTGTGCCGAATGACAGGATCGAGTTGAGAATGGGCGATAAAAGGGCGTTTATACCGCCTCGAATCGTCGCTGCAATGCCGGCGAGGACGAGCGGCGCAAGCGGCCCGGCCGCGGCCGCCAGTGCCTTTATGGAAGGAGACGAGAGTACCAGCTCGATGACGGCCGCAGAGGCGAGATTCTGCAGGAAGCCGGCAATCGTGCCCAGTGTGCTCCGCATGCCGTCCTTCATCGCCTCAGAATCGCCAGAGAAAAGGCCGGCCATCCCCGCGGAGAAATCCGCTTCGATTCCTTCGATCAGCACACCGATGGTGTCCTTTTTCTCGGCTAGCGCATCTTCAATTTCCTCGAGCTGCTGACGGAGTTGGACCGCGGCCACGCTGTCGGGAGGGACAATTGCCAGCTGCGCTTCGATCTGTGCTTTATCCTTCGAGAGCTGCGCGATCAGCTGCTGGTTGTCAGCGAACATGTTGGATCCGGTTTTCACTGCCGCGGTAGCGGCCTTGCGCTTGGCCAGCTCCTCATCGATCTTCGCGCGTCTCTCGGCGTAGATACGTTCGATCTGCTCTTTCGCCGCTTCGCTCTCACCTACAAGCTCGAGTTCGCGATCCTCCTCCGCGTCGACGCCGGCGAGTCTATCCGCAGCGATACGCTCGAACGACTTGACGGCGACACTCTCGAAGACGTCGTTGATCTTCTGCTGCATCTTCAGCTGCCGCGCGAGTGCGGACTCGATGGCCTTCCCTTCCTTGTCGAGGCGTCGCTGCAGCGCAGATAGGCGCTTCTCGTCTTCCCCTCGTGCGAATTCGAGTTTTCGCTCCTGCGATTCGCGCTCGATATCGACCAGCGCCTGCGCGGTCTTCTCTGCGTACTGCTCCGTGACCGATGCACGTTCCTTATCATACTGCTCGCGGAGGACGGACTTCTGCTTTTCGGAATATTCCTCCTTTTTTCCCACCTCTGCGATTTTGTCGTCGACCGTCTTCAGTGCCTGCCTCTGCTCCTCGGTGAGTGACTGCGCTGCGAACTGCTTCGCTTTTCGGACACGTTCCTGCTCGAGGTCGGTCCACATCGCCATGCGATCGATCGCTTTGAGCGCGACGTCCTTCTCGATCTTTTCCTGAGCGCGAATAGTTTCATCGAGTGTGCGATCGGCCGCAACCTTCTCCGCGTCTGCGCGGTCCTTTGTGATCCGCTCCTGCGATTCTGCGAGCGCCTTCTCTACTTCAGCTTGGATTTTTTTCGCTTTCTCGGCCGCCTTCGGATCGATGACCGGCTTCGGTTTGGGTGTTGCTTTCGGCTTACCACCACCGGTCGGTGCACCGCCACCGCCACCTTCCATGCCTGGTTCAATCTTCATCGCATCGGCAGCACCCTCTGTGAATGCCGTACCGATCCGGCCGCCAGCCTCGCGGAGTACTTTGCTGAGCTCCCCGAAATCTCCCGTTACGATTCCGACAGCAATGTCCTTGAGCGACAGTTTCGAGATCGCCTTGAACACATCGAGGATGACGTCCTTGATCGCGCCGAGCGCGAATATCGTACCTCGCACTCCGGCTTTCATCGCGAGCAGCGATCGCTGCACGAACCGGATTGCCTTATTGAACAGCTCCATCGCGCCGCCCGCGGCTTTCGCCCCGTTGCCGATCGAGAAAAACGCAGTGATCGCCTCCCAGACCGGCGTGAGAATCGCGACGATCAGTTCGTACGCGATTTTCCACGGTGTGATGAACCACTCGAAGACGAGCTTGCCCACTTCCCAAACAACCTCGCCTACCATCTTGATAACTTCCCAGACCTGCTCGAGCGCCGGCTTGATGAATGCAACGGCAGCGTCGACGGCTGTGCGAACAGGCTCGACATTCTTATAGAGCAGATACAGTCCCGCACCAATCGCCGCGATCGCCGCAATAACAAGACCGACAGGTCCGGTAATCGCCGTCCACATCGCCGCGAAACTGAATGTGACGGTACCGGTAGCGGCATTGGTTGTAAACAGAGCTGGAAGCAACGTGACAAGGAGGCTCTTCGCGAACGCGCCGATGTTGCCGACCATACTTGCGGGGAACAGGTTCTTTAGACCACTGAGCGCTGTCAGCTGCGGCGCGATCTGTGTGATGCTGACCATCGCAGCTGAGACATTGGATCCGAAGGTCTTGAATATCGTGATGCCCTTGTCCTCGAACCATGCCATCACGCGATCGATCTTGCCTTGCGCATTGTCCATGCGTTGCTGTGCCTGTTCAAAGGCGCTGCCCATGCCTTGTTCGCCGGCGATGATGCCAGCATAGAATTCGTCGTACTTGTCCAGATTGGCGAGCACAGCACCAGCGGCGGTCGAGGTGTCGTCACCGAACACTTTGAGCAACACACCGTTTCGCTCGACAGGGGAGCTAATACTCTCGAGTCCTTGCTTGAGACGTGCCATCGCTTTATCCAGACCTTGCGTCATCATAATCTCGCCAAGCTCTTGCGTCGACGTCCCTGCCTTACCTAACGCCTGCTGTGCCTCATCACTCGCATTTTGCAATCGGGCAAACATATTGCGCAGTGCCACACCTGCCTCGGAACCAACCTTCCCACCGACAGCAAGAACTTGGATCATAGCGTTCGTTTGCTCGAGCGACTGATTCGCGTTTTTCGCCGCGACACCTGCGGCAAGAATCGCATCCTTCACCTGCGGGATCTCGGCGGCACCGACCTGCGCGCCGGCGGCCATCGCGTTGATGATGCGCGTCGAGGTTTCCGCGTCTGTCATGGCGTCGCCGGTCACGAGTCCAAACTGCAACATCGAATCGGTGATCGCCGCCATGGACACATCGGCCGCATCGCCCGACGCTTTCGAGAGGATATTAACGTTACGACCCATGAGCGCGAGCGCATTCGAATCGTCCGCCATCTGCGGACCGAGCTTTGAGAGGATTCCCGTGAATGCAGCGAGCTGTGGAGAGGCACCGCCGCCGAATTCCACGCCGAGTTCGCGTGCCTTCTGGCCGAGCATATCGAGCTCATCGCCGCTCTTCCCCGTGATCGCACCGACGGCCGCGAGATCGGATTCAAAACGTACACCAGTGTTGAGGAATCCTCCGAGTGCATTTGAAACATTCTGCACTCCCTGGTACAGCTCGTTGAACTTGAAGGACCGTGGGAGATCCGGCATCGACGTCGACCGCTTCCTGATCTCATCGATCTGCTGCTGCAGGTGCGTGAGTTCGGTGGTCGCCTCCACTGCCTCGGAGGCGACCTTGTCGAACTCGGCTTTGATCTTGTTCGCATCCAGCAGTTTGATATCCTTTCCCAGAGGGCCCAGCGCGGCCTTGAGCTCGCGGACGAGAACGTTGAGCTTGCCGACGTCGAGCGCGGGATTGAAATTCAGTCTGAGGGATACTTCCATGATCGCAGCTATCTGATTCTCTTGGAGATGGTGTCTTCGATACCTTCGATTGCTTCGTAGTAGCGGAGCGCACGCGCCTGCTCGTATTTCAGCGGATCAAAGTCCGCGAGCAGACGAATGAGCGGCGCCGTCATTCGGTCTCGGAGTCGGCGCTCGAGCTCGTGAGGCTCGTAGAGTCGCTGGAGTTCACGCTGCTCATCGAGGAAGCGGTTGCGGGACTCAGACCGTTCTCGGCTTGCGCCCGCAGCATTGTTTCGACGAGCGACTGTACGTCGAGCTCTTGCTCGCGCAAAAGCACCGTTGACACGAGTGATTCCTTTCCCCGTCGCGAAAAAAAATCCGTGACGCACTCCTCGATCCGTTTCTCCTCCACAACCGGCAGGCCTTGCACGAAGGTGAGCGCGCGGTCATATGTGGAACGGACATTGAACGCGACCTCATTGCCGGCGCCGTCGATCTCGGTGAGGATATACGCAACCACACGCACGAGATAATCGCCGCCACCAGAAAGCAACATGTCTCTGAGGCTTTTCGCGGGCCGCTCAACAGTCTGTCGCTTGAACTGCATGACCTCGGTGGCGAGCTGCGCCTGTACAAACGAGATGCGCTCGAAGTCGTAGATGTATAGATGACCTGCATGTCTGAATTCATGGCGAAGAAATCCGGCATGTTCTTCGGCCGGATTCGATGCGGGGAGTTGCGTCGCTGGTTCCATCGTATCTCCTTCTTATGGTTCGGGGATTATCACGGTGTCGTCGGTGAAGAGCTTTACATATGCCACGCCGTCGTGGTTTTGATACAGGGACATAAGCGCCTTGGTAATGCGGATCACGAGCTCAGGACCGTGCTCGCCCTTGCGCAGAAACCACACCAGGCCGACCGGTGGCCGCAGGCGTATCGTCACCAGGCGGCCGTGCGATTGTGATGCATCTGGCTTGAGCACGAGGTGAACATCAACGGTTTTCGTATTCCATAGATTGAGTCCCTGCAGGATCGATTCCTGCGCGTTGATCGCCGTGATGAACTGCGCCTCGAAAAGCCAGCCGATCGGCCGCTCGGCGCCGTACGCATCACGTCGCGTGATCGCCTGCACCTCGTAACTGGATTCCCTGGTGGGATAGAAAAACTGCAGACGATCGGTCGGTACTGCTTCATCGGTCAGCACCAGGCGGTGCATGGGCGAGTTGGTGAACTGCGTGATATCATTGTAGACGACGTCCGCCATCAGCTCGGCTCCTTCTCGTAGATCGTGAGCTCTGTTTCAGGGAAGAGAATCACGCCTTCCGCGAACGAGATAGGACAGCGGCCTTCATCGGTTGTCACCTCTATCCAGTTGAGTGCGTCGTTCGCATCGTAGGGATATTGCAGATAGCGTACATCCGCAATCCACCATTCCTTGAGCCAGAGCAGATAGTTCGTACCGGCATCGGTCGTAAGCGAGAGATCCCAGACGCGATGATGCCAGAGCTTGTGATCGTAATGACGACCTCGCAGCGTGACTCCCTTCAGGCGCGCGACCTCTGGAAGCTCCACCAGGCGAAGCTCGCGAAATGACTCGGTGATCGCCGCGGCCGCTCCATTTTTATATCGGAGACGAATCATACCGGTATCCCTGGTGCAAAGATAAACTGCCGGCCGAAATTGAGGCGCAGCGATGTCTCCGTGAGCGCCGTGCCGAGCTCGCAGAACATATCCTCAGTGGCCGTCAAATCGGCGAGGCGAGCGGTCTGCACGTTCGAGGTACCGAACGTTGCGGTGCGCAGGAAGACGCGATCGCCCGGCGAGAAAGCATACGCGGCGTGTGTAGCGATCCCTCCGAACTGTACGCGGAGGAAATCACCGAGCACTGCATCGCTGCAGGCAATTCCCAACACGCGGCCGTAGTCGCTATTGAGAGCGACTGCCCGGTAGGCTTTCCCGTTCGAACGGACCGCGACCGCATCGCCGGCGCCGATCGCTTCACCACATTCAAGCACGGTCTCCGACACCTCGCTCGCGGCATACGCACCTTCCACAGGCGTGACAATCATCGCAGCCTGTGGCGCGGTCTCCTGCGAGAACGCAAAGCGGCTAAGCCGGTGCAGGCGCAGCGTGGTTTCGAGTGAGCGATACTTGCGCTCGTACCCAACGACGGTGTACTCTACGCCGTCGAGCGTCAGCTCGCAGCCAAGCTCGAGATTCTGCCACTGCCCGCGGCCGCCGTCATCATCCGCGTGACTTCCATCGGCTGACTTGCGGATTGCGCAGAGATACGGCAAGGTCAGTTCGTATTCGGTTTTGAAATAGCTGTTATCGCGCCCGGCAAGCGTGTTGACGTATTCGTGCAACGAGTAGTAGATATCACCGACACCACCGATCTGCACGCGAAGGGCTGCGACGGGAAGGATGCGCGGTGTTCCGACCGACCCGGCATTCATGAAAAGTTGGTTCGTCACGCCCCACGTGACGTTCGTTTCCTTCATCGGGATAGAATTGCTCGGCAGGTGTTTCCCGTATGCATTGTGTGGGAGACACGCAGCCTGCCAGCTCGCAGGCATACCGTCGACGCGGCCGAAACGGCGCATGACCGGTGCGATGGTGAATAACAGATCGTCGCCGTCTGCGTCGCGGTGTTTTTTTGTCAACTCACTTTCGAAGTACAAACGTCGCCCCTGGTCGTAATGGTACCAGCTGGCTCCCTTATTCGCCTTCGTTCCTTCTGCTGCCATCGAAAACGCAAATCCGCGAAATGCTCGCTTGTCCTGCGCCTCAGCCGGCCCAACGTCCAGGCTCGCCTTCTCGACATCCGGGATCCAGATCTCGTGCTTGACGACGCCTGCGCGTGATGAGAATGAAATGCGAAGCTGGGTAGCGGCAGTATATTCGAATCGTACATACATCCCGAGCGAGAGTGCGAGTCGATAGAGAAAATCAACGAAGGTCTCACAGCTCAATACTGAGTACGACTCTTCTGTGTCACCCTCGACGCCAGGCGGTGACGTGATGGTATCTGGCATGACATCACCCCATGCCAGATACATCTCGTAGAGTTCGGATGTATCACCGAGACGAGGTTCACGTTCCAGATTGAATTCAATGGTATACGGGGAAGCCTCATCACGCAGCGGTGTATCTGCTCCCGTACTATGAAAAACTGCCGGCGACATCCACACGCCGAGCGGACTTTCTGCGAGGTCAATTGTGAACGTCCCGAATCCATGCGCTGCGAGTGTGTCTGCAAGGTTGTCCGCGATCGCGCGCATGAACTTGTTCAGGGGTGCGAGGCTCTCGTGATATACTTCCCAGTTGCTCGTCGAATACGCAAGACGACTCGAGATATTTGCGACAGCGAACGTCAGGTAATCAATCCCCTTCACGTAATCAGGATGTGATGGATTGCCTGGCTGTCTGCCGTAGATCAAATCCCGCAGCGTGTACTGATCGATCACGCCTTCGAAGAAATTCTTGACCGTCACGTCCCAGATCCGAATCGGCGTCGGAGCAGACGACCATTTCGCGCCGTGCCAACGGAGATCCTCAGAAGTCATCTCAGGCCGCACGATGCCGCTGTACTCGAGTGCCGTGACTGTCGGTGCATCGACGTCGGCCGGCTGGAGAAATACACCTACGAATCTTTTTGTCGTACCGTCCTGCGCCGCGAGCACGAACGATACCGCGTCCACATCATCAGCACTCTCGATCGAGGATTCGTCAATGGTCATGCCGAGCTCATCCTCGACCATTGCGCTCGCGGCGATGTCGAGATCGCGCTTCGAGGTGTCGAGGTCGAATACGCCAACGTCGATCTGTCCGCTCGTGGCGAACAGACCGGCGTAGGTGTCGGAGACCGTGAGGAGTAGAATTACCTCACCGTAGCCGTCTTCATACAGTCTCGATATCTGCCGGTATGTTGGCATTCGTCTCGTCCTTCGATGCCTCGGTGATGGGATCGTCCACGTTTTCGAGACCCTTGAGCGCGCGCATCGCGGCGCGGCGCCCCTTCTCGGTGAGTTCATACGTGCCGTCGTTGTGACGGCGGATGAACTTGCGCGCGAGCATGAGCTGATAGTGCGCATGCTCGACGCGGTTGAAACGGCGCTGCTCCCGGTTGAGAAGAGCCGTGAGTAGCACGTTGGTCAGTTTCTCGTCAGGCGCGATCATGATCACGCGACGGGCTTGAGGACAATCTTCCCGCTGAGCAGATCGGTCAGGTCGCCGGCGGCGAAGTGGTTGGTCGTCGGCGTTGCCTTGAGGATATCGACGGCCGCCTCGGCGCCCATCGGTTCGACGGCGACCGTGAAGGCGGTGTTGAGGTCGGTGTAATCGAAGGCGGCCGCAGCCACGCCTTCGGTGCCGGTGATTTCGACCTGCACGGACTGGATCTCGTTACCCTTCGTGGCCTTCGAAAGCGAACCCGAGAGCTTGCCGTAGATGAAGGCGAAACCGTCGTTCTCGCCGGTCGGGATGCATGCGAAGACCGTCTCACCGATCAGCGCTTGCAGCTCGGTCATCGACGCGCTGTCGGTTTCGAGCGTGGTGAAGCGAAGCTTGTCGCTCTCACCAGAAGCGGCCTTCTCGACACCGGTCACGCCGGACAGGACTTTTGTTACCTTCGGCACTTCGACCGAGACGCCATTGTCCATTTCCTTGGTGACGACCTCATCGGAATCGCTGCCGGCTGCGAGTTCGTACTCGCAGCTTTCGAGCGCCTCGTGCTTGACGATCGTTCCGACTGCGGTGATCTCACCAGCGGTGAGTGTTGCAGGGAATATGACCGCGAAGTTTCCGCCCTGCAGCACCATGTGTTCGTGCGATGTGTTTGCCATGATAGGCTCCTCGATTTATGGAATTGTGAAAATGGAATTCAAAGCTGGATTGCGAGCTTCATGAGCCGATCCTACTGGGAAATGGCGATGACGGCGAACACGATAAGCACTGTTCCGATGATCGCCCACGGCAGGACATCCTCCGCGATTCCGGCGAACGTCGGGCTTCCTGTCGGCGGTGAAGGTGCCGGCTGCGGATGCGTGTCTTCGAATCCTCCGAGAAACGCCAGTCGTTGAGACAACGCTTTCCCGATGCCGAGCCCGAGTCCTGCGAGCTGCGTCGTACTCGCCTCGCGAAGCGCCACTGATCCCTGTGTCTGTTGCGCTGCCGCGATGCTGTCGGCGATGCGCTGATCCTCAGCGGCCTTTCGTGCCCGAGCAGAATCAAGCGCACGGGCGACTTGCCTGGCCTCCGTCTGTGTGAGATACTGCTCCAGCCCGGATTCATCGAATAGTGACGCGCGCCGCTGCTGGTATCCCTCTCGGGCGGTGGAGGTGAGGTTTTTCCAGGCTTCAGCCCAGTCATCACGGATCACTCGTTTCCAATCGACGCCGTACTGCTCGGTCAGGATCTCGTCGAGCCGTGCTGAGTAGTCGCGGGAAAAATCGATAGTGCCTGCGGTCTGTGCTTCCGCGCACTTGTGGAATGCGAACAATCCGGCGATCACGATC
The DNA here is from genome assembly GCA_964635845.1 of uncultured Chromatiales bacterium. Classification (GTDB taxonomy): domain Bacteria; phylum Bacteroidota; class Ignavibacteria; order SZUA-365; family SZUA-365; genus SZUA-365. Next base: position 15,210 of record CAZWNO010000053.1, on the reverse strand, counting down.
AGCGCTGCGATCACGATTTTTCCGAATGTGGTAATCGTGCTTTTGTCTGCGGTGTTCATGCTCATTTCCTTATTCTGATGTAACTGATGGGTCGACCGCTGTCTCCGTAGAGAGTCAGTATTCCTGCTGCGTACACGTTGTACCACGGAGCTTTCACCGGAACAGTTGTCCCGCCTGAGTATGAGACATTGATCACATCGCCAGGCAATACCCCGCTGACAGTAACCCGCACGGAATCCCCTGCTCCAGCCACTGCCACGCCGGCGATACGGTTCGTCGTCGACACGATTCCATCAACGTATAGTAGACTGTCGGGATGGATCCACACATGACCGCCGAAGTTGCCACTGTACTTTCGCACCGAAGGCGTCCGCACTGAAACACGCGCGGCCTCAACGTGTGTCGTGTTCAGATTCGTGAACAGGAGTTCGGCGGAGTTCCCGCGGTTGTGACTGACGACGACGATTCCTCGGCTTCCGTTGATGACCGTCGTCTTCGTGGAGTCGTGGAAGATCGTGCCGCTGTACGCCGGGTCAGTGTAGATTTCTCCGCGTAGCACAGACGGATTCTCGAATTTCCAGTTCGCCGTATAGTTCGCATTATACATATGCCGCCAAAACATTGACGGATACAGGTTCGTGCGCCAATCCCAGTTCTTGTAGAAGTTCACGAGACGGCGCACATTCTTGAAATACCACTTGGCGCCGCCAGGAGTGTTCACCATCGGAATATCATTGTACGTCCCCGGCATCATCGATGTCAACTGCATCGCAGGCGGGTCGGTCACCGTCGCTCTCGTCGAGTCTTGAAGGAACGCCATGCCGCCGAACACGCCGCCATTGATCCACAGGCCGCACGCGAATCCGCTTGTCTTTGTTGTCATGTCGAACGTGATGTGGCTACGTTGGCTGTATATCCAATTGCATTCGAGCACGAGGAATCCTTGACCTCGAAACGTGATCCGGCCTGCTGGCGTCGCCCATCCGTCCCAATCGCCGCCAGTATGGTAGTACGTCACGAAGATCGCATTCATCGACCTGTTGATGTCGGCGATACGTAGCTGGCTCTCGATGTATGCAGGCGACTGCGTGAGTGGATTCCAATTCGTCGTATCAATGCCGCGCGCGAGTGCGTCCTGAAGGAGCACGGTAGGAATGCCCCACCATGCACCCTTATTCGTCGACTTCATGTAATAATCCAATTCAAGGCTGTCCATCGTCTCGATGGAAACTGTTCCCGTGCCGCTTATGTCCCAGTTCCATCCGTTCGGATATGCTCCCGGCAAGAGAATGAGTGCCGGTGTCTCCGCGAGATTGCTGCTGTACGGCAAAAGCTGGCTTGCTCTTGGGAACGTCTTGATGGCGGTGAAATAACTCGTGCCGTCCGCCGAATCGTCGCCATTGATCGGGTCGATCCACAAGCGACTGATCCCATCGGAGTTCCGCAGCGCGTTCGTCTTTCGGAGTCCGGTCACGTACGCGAGACGCGCGAGCGAGTCGGCGATGTGGATTGAATCGCCATAATTGCTGATGACTGGAATCGCAACGATGTGCTGTGGAGGTACGGTCGTCGCCGGCAATAGTGCGGCGAGCTGATGCGTCGGCGCATCGGGTACGACCAGGGCGACTCCCGGCGGTGTCGTTGGAAATCCCTTTACCGGTCGTCGCGGATCGCAGCTGACATAGATGATGCTGTTCCGCGTTACGGTCATTTCGATATAGCCAGCTGCATCGCTCGTATCCGAGGTTGATCCTCCACTATACAAGCCACTCACCGGATCGAGTGGCACGGTCGCATTGACACGGATGATGTGATCCTTGGCTGGCGTCAAGTCGTTTTTCTTGATATATCCGCTGATGACGCATGGCTGCTGCGCCAGCGCCGACGATGCAAATAGGATGAGTGCAAATGCCGCGAGAAAGGTCCGCATCAGAACAACCTCCTCCACATAACGAACAATCTCATGTGGCCATCCATGAAGGCCGGTGAGTGGAAGTGCAAGACGAGCCTATCCTCTGATGCTCCCGTTGTCGTGACAGGCTCGGTTTGCCAGATCGTTCCGGCCTGATATTCTACCTCGCCGGCGTCGACGGCAGTGAGCACGAGCAGCGGCTGCTGCCCGTCACGCAGCGTCAAGCGCAAGCTGTCGAATTGCATGAGCTGGGAATCAACAACCGCGATCACACGCTCGATAAATGCCAGTCGTGGCAACGTTCCCAGGTCCACAGAATCAGCACGTACATCGTATGACAGGTTGAGATCGTATTTCGTGATCTCGAGCGGATCGGCGAACACCTCACCGCGAACGACAACTTCCTGCGCGGTCGCGAGCAACGGCAAGAAGAGCAGAAGAATGAGCATGAATGGATGTCGCATTAGAGCCTCCGAATCCACATGTCAAGACGAATCTGTACCGATGTGCCATAGGCAGGGAATCGGTCGTTGGGGATCATCGCCGAGCAGACGAGCGTGCCGCTCGTCAGTGGCACTGGAAGACCGATTACCGAGGTTCGGTGGTGTTTGTAGACGCGCAGATAGTAATTCCTGACTCCGGCGACATACTCCGTCTTTATGTGGATCGAAAACAATGTTGTATCCGGTGAGCTGCTGAGATTGTTCGCGAACGTGAACGAGTACGTTGCGTCAGTCGATGACCCGAAGGATGTCTTTAGGATCGCACGTTCAAGCATCACGCCGTACGCCACATCGGTAGGCAGGATGAGACCATAGAACGCGAGGCCGTTCAATTGGAATTGCGTCGAGTCGGCGCCGCCGGCGCCGTTGTTCGAGAAGTTCGTGTACCCCTGGTAATTGAGTGTCCCGAAATTCCAGTCCAGACCGTAGAGCGCAGCGATGGTTGAATCAATGTTACCCAGACCCGCGTGCGCTGCACCTCGCAGATCGTAGATATACGTACGCCCGCTCACACCACCACCAGCCGTAAAAACAATCGTGTCTGGAACGTGAATCATTCGTTCAATGATGATTGTATCCGCCGGCGCCGAGATGGTGTCGCCTTCAAAAATCACGAGCTGTCCAGGATAAATGATCGTGTCTTGAACCGTGTAATCCGCACCACGTGCGATCGAGAGCACGGCGCCGCCTTCACCGCGAAATACCCATGGGCCTGCGAGGCGATCGGCACCGATCTGGATTGTATCCTGCCGGCAGGTATCCGCGATCGCAATGAGCGTGCCGTGCGCATCGGTGATGAACTCGATGCATTCGCCTGGCGCGATCTGCGCGCTAGACGTCGAGGCGCACAACACCAGACCAGCGAGCAGAAAAATCAATCGTGACGTAGTACGTCCCATTTCCATTATCTCCGTAGTAAACACGCCGCGCGACGGTTTTCGGCACGGCATAATATTCGAGGTCCATGAATTCATACCTGACGAATCTGCGGGGCAGCGCGTGCTGTATGGTGACCGTGGTGACCGGTGCGAGGACTTTCTCGAAATGTGGTTCCGGGAGATCCGCATGCAGAATTCCGTCAATAAGGTCACGACCGTTCGCATCATCGTGTTGGTAGAATCTCCGTGCCACATCATCCTCTCCGCTGCATTATGCGAGATCGGCGATATCGATGAGGAGATACGGGACGGTCTTCTGCCCGTGCTCCTTCATTGCTGTTTCGGTTGAAACGATGAACGCGTCCCACTGCGTGGGGTAGATGGTCTGACAGCCGAGGGAAGACGTCCCGCGCAGCGATCCCTTGTGTCCGTTGATACCGAACCAGCCGGTATCCTCGCCAATGCCATCACGGACTACCGTAAAGGGTATCGCCTGCACGAGAGCCTTGTATTGCCGGTTCTTCGCTTTTGACAACCCATGGATGCCGATGCGGAATCTCCAGAGCCCGAGTTTGAGCACCGCGACGCCGCGACGCGTGACCGATGGATCGGTGTTCGCATTGTAGCGCATCACACCAGCAGGGGTGACGAGAAACATCGCGTCGTCGTAAATGCCGCGATCGTTTTCACCCGGTTTGCCCATCGTGTCCCGATAGTACCCGCGTACACCGACGAGCGCCACGAGATCGTGGACACTGGAGCGACTGAGCACTCGGCGGATCACTTCTTCCGCCGCTTGTGGTTTCGACTGGGGAACGATCGTGCGTGCCATTAAGATCTCCTACAGATACAGATGATGAATGAACTCAGTGATAATTGATCACCGGGATGCCGCCGCTCGGTACGATTTCGAACACATGCACCGCGTCAGCCAGGCACGGTGCGTGCGGCATCCCGGCGCATGGCTCATTGCGTGAGGGCCTTTGCCTGCTTGCTCTTGTAGAGGTTGACCGCACCGATAGCAGTGACGGCTGCGGCCAGTCCGAATGCGATCGCAGCGAACACATCGGCTGCGGGCAAGAGCTTCACGTAGAAACCTACGAGTGCAAGACCGATGCCGGTGATGAAGACGACGCCAACGAGTGCTTTCCCATCGAGCGTTTTCCATATCTGCGCACGAACGAACTGCACTATCACGACGACGAACGCGGCCAGTGACGCGGTTGAGGTGAAGAGGCTGCCGATGTCGAATACCGGCAGCGTTTCGCCGACCTCCTGTGCAAACGTCAATGCGGGTGTAAGGATAAACAGAGCCGCGCTGGCAGCGAGCCAGGCGAATACGGCAGCGCCGGAACGCAAGAACGATCGTATCTCGGGAAACAGGATTGGAGCCGCGACGAGCGCAGCGACACACATGGCGAGCGGGATGATTGCACCAGCAGCCGGCAGCGCGAGCTGTACGGCCGCAGTGAGTGCGTACGCGGAACCGAGGACCAGAATCATCAGCGTGCCACGTACGACGAGGGAGAGACGGAGCAGGAATTCGAACATGAGAACCTCCAGTTTATGGTGCGGGAGAAATCAAATCGACAATCGTCTTGATCAGCGCGAGGGCGCCGGCGGCATACGGAGCGTACGCCACGAGCGTGTCCCACAAGGTTTTGTGCTCCTCGATCCATGTGTGAGAAAGCAGTACGTTCTTGAAGGCTGCATCGCGGTATGAATATTCGGCATGCGCGGTGAAAACGCTTTCCGCGTCCGTTACACAGAGAGTGTCGTCGAGCACTGCGAGGACATCCGCTTTCCCGCGCAGCAACTGCAACTCGGATTGTGCACGTTTCGCTATGGCGATCGCATCGCGAGCAAGGCCGCGCATCATGCGCAGGCTATCGGTGAGGATGGAATCCTGTACCGCTACATATTCAGTATCGGCCGGGATACGAATGACACGCGGCCGCCCGTTCGGGCGCTCGGCATATTCAGCTTCAAGTTCAACCCGGATTTCCGCGTATAGGATTGCGGCAATGGAATCACGTAGCGCCGCCTCCGTCCGCAAGCCGGCCTGTGCTGGCGTTGTCACAACGGATGATCCTGGTAGCGTCGCATCGCCGCAGCTGTGAGAGACGGCAAGCGTACCGAGAACTGCGAGCAATGCGGTGATGGCAGGGAGGTATTTCTTGATCACGGCAGTCGTGGTGTTCACGAAGTCGACTCCTGCGGTAGGGGAATGGTCTGACCATAGTAGGGCGCGATGCACTCAAACGTGATCACGTATTGCCAGCGCTCGTCGTTGACGTCAACGAATCTGTCGCGCACGGGTAGGAGACCGGTGAAACCGGAGTTCGGTTTGAAATTGAATAGTGCGGTCGCAACGAGGTCGATATAGTGGTCGCTACCGGCCGGCCCGGACAGCTGCTGTGTGAGCACGTACACGTCGATCGTGATCTTTCTCTCGAGCTGCGCGCCCTTCTGCACGGAGGTGGATCCGGGATACTGCACGAGCAGCGCAGCGAGCGCATGGTTCAGTCGAAACTGTTCCGGCCGATCGGGCATCGCCTCGACCTGCGCAACCGTGTCAGGGATTTGTTCACGCAGCCGCGCGAGAACCATTTGCCTGGTGAATTCGATCATGACGGCATTTTCCCGAGCAATTCAGAGCTGAAAATCCTATCATCGTCGGTTTTGCTCGCGGTGGGCGGTTGGGACTTCGACGGAGGATCACTCGGGAGCAGCTGGATCTCGCGGCGCAGGATTCTGCGCAGGCGATCTTCCGCCCAGTCGGAGAGCTGCTTGATTGTCGGAGGCAGTTCACCCGGCCGGCGAGCGTAAATCGCGGCAGCAGTCAGCCGGTCGGCGATCTGCTGGATCAGCGCAGGCACCGGCTCTGAGAACGGAACCTCGTAGAGTCCCTGAAGTGTCGAGTTGATCGTATCGTCGACCATTGCGAGTATAGCGGTCTCACGAGCTGTGATCTGCTCGTTCGACGCGCCGGTATTTTCATCATCGAGCAGCCGGTCGAGATCGCGGCGCGGCACGAATAATCCTGCGACTCTCGTGATCGATCCGTAGCTCATTTCCGCTTTCTCCAGCGCTTACGGGAAGGCGCATTGAGCGCGTCGGTATTCTCACCAGCGATGTCAGCGGCATCACTTGCGTCAGCGGCATCGCCGGCGTCAGCGGGATCACCGGCGTCAGCGGCATCACCGGCGTCAGCGGGATCACCGGCGTCAGCGGCATCACCTGCGTTACCTGCATCGCCAGCGTCAGCGGGATTATTGTCCGCGGCAGCGCTCGCGGCAGCGGATTCACCTGCGACAGCGGGCCCACCGTCCGAAACGAAGATTTCGTCCTGGTGAACTTCGATGGCGACGCCGAGACTGATCAGGCGTTGGGCCTCGACGTCTTCGATCACCGCATGCCCCGCGGCATCGATCTGCAAGCCAATGACGTTTCCGGTAATAAGTATTTTCACGTGGTCCTCTTATCCGTTCTGTGTTGTCGGGAGTTCGTCGTATTTCGATATTCCGCCTTCAGCATGCTGGATGCATTTCCCAAGGCGCATACGGGCATCCTCGAGATGTCTGTAGGCGAGCATCGCATTCCCGCGGATCTCGCTCTTGTCGATGCGCTGCGCATCGCACTCGAGATCAGTGTGCTGGCGGATATCGCGCACGATCGATTCGAGCACGAGAATGTCATCGCGGACGCTACGGCAGAGTCTTATCAGATCGTTCATGACATATTAAATTCAGGTAAATCCTTTGTAGCGGAGGCGGGACTCGAACCCGCAGCTTCCGGGGTATGAACCCGGCCGAGGTGCCAATTCCTCAACTCCGCGATATATGGCAGGGGCTGCAGCTTGGCCCCTGCCCTGGGGCTACTTGCTACCGGAATCCGGTAGGGTCGGTTTTCTCGTCTGGGCGCTGTGTTTCCGGCTGCTCGGCTTGTCCATGTCACCCAGATCAACCATGGACGCAATACCTTTCCTGTTACTCACCGACCATCATCCTGTATGGGGTATTATCTCGATTCAATCTTCAGGATTCCCGGCCGGCGGAGGGAAGGAAGTCACCGCCGACCGGGTCCTGTGTCGTCAGAGAGAGGGATCAGAGCACCGTCGCATACACGAGGGCATTCGCGTTGTGGATGACCGGCAGCGGCGCCGTCGCTGCGAGCAGAACGTCCATCGACGGGTCCTTCTCACGCCACGTTTTCGCGAAGAACTCAAACGTGCCGAAGTTGGCGTCAAGGTCGTCGACCGGACCGTGCCAGAACTTGAATGCCTCACTGTCGGCGAACATGATCGCCGCACCCGCGGCGACGTAGTTCGTGGCGACACCGGCGTCGGTCTGGTACTGTTCCTCGTTCACCCAGAAGCGCAGGCCGTTGAAGGAACCAATGAAATCGGAGTTCGTGGTCAGGTCCAGCGCACCGACCTTCATGTTGTTGGCCTTGAGCAGCTCGAGCACTTTGGTATTCGAGAGGAACTTGTCAGCCGCGGTCTCACCGAGAATGACATCGGTCGCGCTGTAGGGTGAGTCCCGGGCGATCAGGCGCTTCCATGCGCGCAGATTCGCCGGGATGTCGACGTCGACCGCCGCGTCCCATTTCGCACCGGTCGCGAGTACCGGTTTGTGCGCCGTGGCCAATCCGAAATCGACCGACAGATCGCCGTCTTCCTTCGTGATCGTGATCGTACCGGTCAGCGCCTGCGCGCAGAGCTGCTCCTTGGTACGGGTCGTCCGGTTCTTGAATTCTGCGAGCTGCGCGACGGCGAGCTTCTGCGCGGCGGCCTGCAGGTCGCCCGCCGTCTGGTAGAGGCTCGTGCCGACGGCGGTGCGGTTGAGAAACTCGGCCGCCTTGAACGGCGTCTTCTCGCGGATCGAGGGGATGCGGAAGGAAACGACCTTCCGTCCCTGCTTGTCGACCACGTGCGCCTCGCGGCCGCGGGCGACGAATTTGGCCAGCTTCTGATTGCCGGTCACGATCTCGAAATCGACGATTTCGGCGGGGGAATCTTCGCGCCGATGGAAGACCAGGTCCATCAGGCGCGATTTCGGCGCCTTGACCTCGTTTATCGCCGTCGTAAGGTAGCGAGGGGTGAACTGATCAATCGACATGGTATGCTCCTGAAGTGTGCTTTCGAATTATCCGTGATGAAATTGTGGTGCGGACCGGTGCGGTGTGCCGCTTACTTGACGTAGATGCCGCGCCCGAGCAGATCGAGGATGCCGGCGGCATCGATACCGGTGAGTGCGGCTTCCTTGAACTCACCGTGAACGTACGCCCACGATTTCTCGTCGCCCGTCGAGGCATCGCACGCGGCGCCGAGAATGGCGACGGCGGTCTCGGTGCCGTCGGCCGGATCGACGTCATCGTCGTAGGCGGCATATTTCCCAGAGGCGGTGATCCTGCCGAGCACGGTGCCGGCAGCGAGCGTCTGACCGCTCACGACGGTGACCGGGATGGTGACGGTGGGGTGCGTCCCGGCGAGCAGATTGTCGGCTGCCGCGACGGCTTCGGTCAGTCCATAGTCCTGTGACATGGGATTCTCCTGAAATTAGGTGATACTCTATCGTGATTTCTTTTTTTTCGTCCAAGTCGCGAGTGAAATCGCGCCGTCAGTTTCGCTTGTTGTAGGCAGCGGCCGCGGCACGTGCTGCCTCTTCCTCGGCGTTCGATGGCGCGTTCTCCGGTCCATCGATGACACGCTCGCGAAACTCGGCTGCGATCGGCAGCGCCTTGAGCACATCGCGGAGCGCGTCGGGAAGCGGGCGCTTCGCATCGCCTTCGCCGAAGTCGCTCGTCCGCGTCGCGAGCACGAGCTCGATAACCACCGGGCGCATTGCCGGCGTGATGCGACCGCGAAGATCGTCCGAATCGCAATAGGCTTCAGCCGCTGCGCGCGCTTCGCGTGCGCTTGCAGCCGACTCGAGAGCAAGGCGCTGCGCGCGTTCGCTGGCGAGCTCGGCCTCGAGCGCCTCGAGGCGTTTCTGTGGATCTGCTTCGCTGTGCTCTTCGGTCTGCATGCCTGCGGCGTCCGAGTTTTCCGTACCGGCGGGATTACCGGCACCATTGGTACCAGCAGCGCCGGCTGTTTCGGAGAACCCACTCTCGGTGACCGGCGCGGTTTCGAATTCGATACCGTCGATCAGCCACTGAGCAAGCACCTTATCCGCTGCCTCGACTCCGTCCTTCTCGATCAGCCAGTCGCGCAGCGCCTGGAATCCGCGGCGCACGTTCTCGAACGACCAGGTCACACGGCGCAGATCGCCATCGGCCGCGAACTCGACGGTTTCGGCGCTGTCTTCCGCGAACTCGGTCGCGGGCAGACCCTTGATCACCGGCGGCGTGGCACCGAGATAACCGATGTGACGGAGAAGCCCGTTGCCGTAGAACGAGGCGCTGACCTTTTTGAACAGGCCTTTCTTCAACCACTCGGCAAATTCCGGCTGGACCTCGTCGACCTCGGCGAACGCCACTTCACCGACACGGACGAGGCGCTTGATCCAACCGAATGCGGGATCGTTCGTCTTCGGATGCCCGATCACGACCGGTGCCTGGTGATCCTGCTGCTCGTTGTAGAGCGCGATGCGTCGATCGATCTCCTCCGCGGTGAAGTCGCGTGTCTCACCGCTCGTTGCGGTGTGCCTGCCGACGCGAAAAAATGGAATGCGCATGATTGCTCCTCGGGTAGTGATTTCCACGAAACTGCCAGGCCTCATACATCGCTTCTGCGGGCCGATCTCCGAGCGCCGCGCCTTGGGACCCGGCTCAGGCCCCGATCGGCGTTTTGCAACGCGCTTGCAACAGAATTAAACATGGTTCTGAGGCGAGGCACGGGTGTTTTTTCCGCTCGTGTGGCGAAAACGAGTCCGAACCGGTGCATGAGGCGTTTCATGCCGGGTAAGCTATCAATTGCAATTCCCCCAGATAATTAACCGGCGTTATTAAAATCCTTGCGCCGAAATGGGTATTGTCGCTACCAGTACACGTCCACGAATTCGAGGAATAAACCATGATCGATACGCTTCCAAACTGGGTACTCGAAATCTCCAAGTTCGCCGGTGCGGCAGGTTTGATCTTCGTCATCTGGTATCTGACGGCGAAGTGGTCGCAGGTCCAATTCAAGAATTTCAGCCAGCTGATGCGCGAGGAGCGCAAGGAGCAGCTCGAAGCCGCGAAGGAAGAGCGGAAGATCATGCGCGAGGAACTCCGCATGGAACGCGAGCGGCAGTTCCAGCTCATACGGGAGGAACGCGAGCACGATTACCAGGCGCAGACCCGCATCGCCGAGGCGATGACGATGCTCAGCGCGCAATGGTCCGAACTCAAGACCGAGGTGAAAGCGCAAGGCCGCGACCTCGGTGAAATCAAGCAATTCATTTTCAGGGATCGCAAATGAACCAGGAAAGAATGATGTGGCAGGGGCAGCGCGGCGAGGCGGAATCCCGCCGACGCGAGCTGCAGGCGGAAATCGCGTCGATCATACGCACGATGCGCCTCGATCTCAATCCGATGATCGATCCGCTCCAGCTGGCTGCCGATGATATCCACCGTGCGGCCGACCGTCTCGTGCAGTTGCAGTGTGAACTGCGCGAGATCGAGGTGAAGATCGCACGGCTCGCGGAACTGCTCGGAGGCTGATATGGCAAAACGTGAGCAGTATTTCGACCAGGCCGAAGAGCTGTATGTGGTCAAGCAGCTCGGCTTTGAGGCGATCGCACGCGAGCTCGGTCTCGGCGAAAAGACCGTACGCAACTGGGCGAAGGGCGGCGGATGGGCGGAGAAGCGTGCAGCGCTCCTGCGCAAGCGGCAGGGTATGCACGAACTCATGTACGAGACCGCGTACCTGCTGATGCAGTCGATCCGCGATGATCTCGCCGCCGGCACGCCTGTCGAACCCGGCCGCCTGTACTCGCTCAAACAGATGGTCGGCATCATCCAGGCGTCGCTCAAATATGAGCGCGATGCCGGCATCGAACCGGCCGAGCCCGAAACGACGCCGTCGAAGGAACTCTCGCTCTCGGCCGAGAAGCTCGAGCAAATCAAACAGATCATGAATTTCTGATGGACAGGATCCTGCTACCATATCAGGACCGTTGGGCGCGTGATCGCGCGAAGGTCAAGATCTTCGAGAAGTCGCGCCGCATCGGTGGCACGTGGGGGCAGGCGAAGGAGGACGTGGAGGACGCGATTCAAGGCCTCTATCCCGCGATCTGGTTTTCTTCCGCTGACGAGTCCGCAGCCAAGGAATACATCATCTACTGCTCGATGTGGGCGCGTGCGTTCAATGTCGCGGCCGAGGAACTCGGTGTCGTGCTCATCGACAAGGAGCGCGACATCAAGGCGCTCTCGATCCAGTTCGCCAACGGCTGCCGGATCAATGCGCTCAGCTCCTCGCCGAAAGCATTCCGTTCAAAGGGCGGAAAGGTCGTGCTCGATGAGTTCGCCTGGCATGACGATCCGAAGGCGATGTGGGCGGCCGCTCGTCCGGTGATCACCTGGGGATTTCCGCTGCGCATTCTCTCGACGCATAACGGACAGACGAGTCTCTTTAACCAGTTCATCGAACGCACGCGCGCCGGCAAGCTCGCCTGGTCGCTGCACACCGTCACAATCTTCGATGCGGTGCGTGAGGGATTGCTCGATAAGATCATGGGACGCGCGACGTCAGACGGGGAACGCGCGGCATGGATCGAGGAAATCCACCAGGACTGCGTTGACGAAGAAACGTGGCTTCAGGAATACTGCTGCCAGCCGCAGGACGAGTCAAGCGCGTTTCTCCCGTACGATCTGATCACACCGTGCGAGAGCGAGGACACCCTCGTCGAGGATCTCTCCTCCGTCACCGGAGACCTGTACGTCGGTGTCGATGTCGGCCGCCGGCGAGATCTGTTCGTCATTTGGGCCGATGAGCTGATCGGTGGAGTGCTCCATACGCGCAAGGTGGTTACGCTCGATCGGCAACCATTTCGTGTCATGCGTGACGAGCTGTACGCCGTGCTGCGGCATCCTCGGCTGCGCCGCGCGTGCATCGACGAAACCGGTATCGGCATGCAGCTGGCTGAGGAATCGCAGGAAGAGTTCGGCCGCTCGCGTGTCGAGGCTGTCACGTTCTCCGCACCGGCGAAGTCGGAAATGTCACATCAGCTGCGCGGCCGCTTCGAGGATCGCCGGATCGTCATCCCACCGGACCCGGTCTACCGTCAGTCACTGCACTCGGTGCGCAAGACCACGACGGCAGCGGGGAATATCCGCTTCGACTCCGATCGCAGCGATCAGGCCGGTCACGCGGATCATTACTGGGCATGTGCACTGGCGGGGCATGCGGCCGATTCTCCACTCAACACCGCACCACTGCGGATTCATCATCACGTGCCGACCGCCGGCCAGGATCTGTTGCGCGGCTATCCCGACGCATACTGGATCCCCTCTCACCTCGAGTAGTATTATGGCAAAGCTCTATGTCAGTCCCACTGAGTACGTTGAGATCCCGGCGCAGAAACCGGCCGAGAAGGAGATCTTCACTGCCGAAGTAATGCGGGATTTCTCCAGCTCGTTCGGCTATCTGCCGAATCCTGATACGATCCTCGCCGGGCTCGGCAAGAAGATCGACGTCTACCGCGGCCTCGCGTACGACGCGAAGGTGAAGGCGGTCGTCGGCCAGCTGACCGCCGGTGTAAAGTCCCTCGAGTGGGACATCGATCGCGGGCGATCAAAAGGCCGCATCAAAAGGGAGATCGAGGAATGGACGAAGGATTTCAATCTCGGCGCATTCATCGAAGCGCATGTCGGTGCATGGCTCTACGGTTATCAGCCGATGGAATCACCGTGGCAGACGGTTGGCGATCGATGGTACCCGAGCGACTTCATCGCCAAACCGCAGGAATGGTTCGTTTACAATCCACGCGGGTACTGGGCGTACCTGACAAAGGATGACCAGAGGGAGGGAACGCCGGTCGCGAACGACTCGCGGAATTTCTTGTTCCCGACATTCGACTCCTCTTTTACGAATCCTTACGGTGTCGGCGCGCTCTCCGGCTGTTTCTGGCCGGTCACGTTCAAACGCGGCGGCATGAAGTTCTGGCTTCTGTTCGTCGAGAAGTTCGGCATGCCACACGTCGTCGTGAAGGTGAGCACCTCGGCGACGGAGGTCGAACGCGCAGCGGCGCTGGCCGCGGGCAAGCGCATGGTTCAGGACGCTGTGCTTGTTATCAACGACACGCAGTCCTACCAGATGGTCGAGGCCGCGGGCATATCCGCGAGCTCCGACCTGTACCGCGAATTCCTCTCATTCAACAATGACGAGATCGCACTTTCGATTATTCACCAGACCATGTCCTCGGATGTCTCGGACAAGGGCGGCGGCTATGCTTCGTCGAAGACCGGTGAAACCGTGCTATCCTCCGCTACCTGGGCAGTTGCGCGCCTGGTGGAATACTCGCTGAGCCGCGTGTTCCGGTGGATCGCCGAAGTGAACTGGGCAACGCAGGACGCACCCGAGTTCATCCTCTACAAGAAGGATGAAGCCGGGAAGGAACTAGCCGAACGCGACCAAGTGATATCGGATATCCTCGAGAAATCAGGGAAGCGATTTTCAGTCACCTACCTGCAGAAGCGGTACTACTATGACGACGAGGACATCGAGGATTCAGCGCCCGAGGCGCCTGCCGAGCCCGCGCCTGCTGAGCCCGCATCAGCCGCGGCAGCGAACGCGTCGGCCACAGAGTTCGCGGATGCGTCCACATTCCCGGATCAAGCAGCTGTCGATGCATTCGCGGACGCGATCTCGAATGAGCAATTGCAGGAGCAAATGGAATCGGTCATGCAACCGGTGTTCAACCTCGTTGCACACGCGACAAGCTACGCTGATGCACTTGACGGTCTCGCCGGCATCTATCCCGATCTCGATGCGAGAAAGATCGAGCAGCTGGTCGCCGAGGGTATGTACCGCGCCGAGATTCTCGGCCGGATTCGTGAGGGCAACTGATGGGCATATCCGAGGACGTCCTCCGCGTCGCCTTTCGTCTGCCGCCGGAGAAGGCGCAGAAATACCTCGAAGGCAAGGGATACACCTTCAGCTGGTCGTGGCAGGATACAAGGGAGAGCGCACATGCACGCGCGTTCACCGTTGCGAAAGTGCTGCGGCGCGACGTGCTCGAATCGATCCGGCAGGTAACCGAACGCGCGCTGCGTGACGGCGTTACATTCGACCGCTTCCAGAAAACACTCGAACCGTACCTGAAACTCGCCGGATGGTGGGGACGCGCATGGCCGCAGAATGAACGCGGTGAATACCTCGACGAGAAAGGTGAACCATGGCCAGTGGACGATGACGGCGCACCGATGATCCCCGCGGATGCGCGGCCACCGCTGCTCGGCTCGCCACACCGTCTCGCGACGATCTATCGTCAGAATCTGCAGACTGCGCTCAACGTCGGCCGGTACGAAGGCATGATGGACGTAGCGGAGAAGCGGCCGTACTGGCAGTACTCCTCCGTCGTGGACAATCGAACGACCGGACTCTGCCGATCGCTCGACGGCAAGGTATACCGGCACGACGATGCGTTCTGGACCGTGTTCTACCCACCAAATCACTGGCGCTGTCGCGCGCGCGTCTCCTCGCTCTCCGAGCGCGAGCTGAAGCGTGATGGCCTCTCCGTAGAATCAAGCGACGCGGCGCTGACGGTGACGACAAACGGCGCCGGCGAGACGCTCGCACAGATTCAGCTCGGTCCGCATGTCTTCGCGACCGATGCGGGATTCGCCTACAATCCCGGCCGCGCCGCGCTTGCGCCGTTCACTCCGCGAATGCTGACGAGCGCCGAGGCAACCCGAATCAAGACCGTCGGCGCCACCGTCGACCAAGCGGCGCCGCTCGGTGAACTGCCGGCGCGTAGCGCGCGGGACTTTG
>CAZWNO010000052.1:10142-27381 GCA_964635845.1 uncultured Chromatiales bacterium | reverse complement strand
GGCGCCGTGCCGATATTGATCTGCCAACCATCGATCTCGGGAGATAATGGCGCGGCGCGGCGCGGCAACGGCAGTCCGCGATACAGCGTGCTGCCGGTCGTGACGTTCTCGACATGCATGCTCTTCTCACCGAAATCCTCGCCCTCGATGCTGACGCGGTAATCGTCATCGGTCAGTGCCATGGGATCGATGATCGTGTAGCCCAGGGAACCGGTGGCGCGTCCCTGCACGTGCGCGAGCAGCCTGTGTGCGGTCGCGGCGGGGGGCGTGTCGACGGTGATCGTCAGCTCCTGCCGCCAGACGCAATGCTGATCGCTCATCAGCGTGACGGGGAAGATGATATTCCCCGGCGCGGCATCGACTGGAATCTCGACGGCGATGTAGCTCGACCAGTCGTCCGCGTCGTAGTTGCGTTCGATGGATCCCGCGGAGGCGATGATCTCGCCATAACGCTGCACGGCTCGGTCGAGCTGCAGCGAGCGCTCGCCGTCGAAAAACAGATGCCACGGTCCCATTTCGCCGGCCGTGCCGTTCTCGATGCGGAGCCGCAGCCGCGCGTACTCGCCCGGCTGGATCCTGCCGTTGGATTCAGGAGTGTCGATAAGAGTTTCCGTCACACGCACGCGCGCCGGTCCCGGCAAGGCGACCTCGCTCTCCACGAACCACTCCTTTTCTCCGTCGGCATCCGTCGTCAGAACGAAGAGGTCCGCGCCGGTGGACTGTCGCGCACCGGTGAGGAGCGTGCCGAACACACCGTCACCCGCAGCGCCGTCGGAATGCAGTCCGTCGTCGAACATCGCGGCGCGCTGTATTTCGGTTCCTTCGGGAGCGCGCAGCAGGGCTTCCACTTTCATCGTTCCCATGGGAAAAGGTCCCCCGCTCGCCTGTACGGCAAAGCTGTCCGCGACGGGATAATCGATAGCCGATGCGAACACCGGCGGCGGCGCACCCGGTGGCAGATTGCGATGGATGTCGTGCAGCTGCCGCGCGGCATTGCGCAGCGCGCGCACGCTGAGGAGATGGTTTCCGTCGGCTGCCGCGACGTATGCGAGAAGCACTTTCTGCGTGTCCCCCTTCGCGAGCGTGAATCTGCCGCTTCCGGAGAGGAAGCGCCGGTCACCGGGATCGCTGACGATGCCGTCGATCCATCCCGTGCCGCGTACGGGATCACCCGCCACTGCCTGCTGCGTATTGTTCTGGCTGACCGGATCGACGTGGTTCGATCCGTTCCATAGACGCCCTAACAGATTGTTAAACAAATGCATCCCGCCTACGGGAAGTTTTGGAGCCGGATCCTGATAGATCGTGCTTCCATTGATGTAGTATGTGAACGCGGAGAGCGGGAGATTCCGGTATCCTTCCCTCCAGCCGTCACCATAGCGCGCGACGCTTCCCTCATGCGCTTCGATCGGTGTCTGCAGCCAGAGTGTTCCCGAGGCGGGGGGAATGCCGTACACGACATCGTCGCGCAGGCCGTTGTATGAATATGCGAGGCCGAGCGCGGTGTCCACCCCGCAGAAATCATCCGAAGGATCTCCCAGGTCGGCGTCTTCCCAGACCGCGATGCTCATTTCCGTAATATCGTCCGTCCCCTTGTTGATCAGTGTGTGTTCACGGAAGATCACGTTGTCGAGGAGCGGGTGTTCCGTCGAAGCCCACAGCAGCGTATGCATCTCCATGCCCACAGGTGAACTGCCGTAGAGATTCCTGACGCGCCGAGAGTCGAGGTCGTTCGCTGCGAACCATAGCATCTCGTCGCCGCGCATTTGCGGTCCGTCGGTCGTCCCGCCCTGCGCCCAGGCCGTGGTGTCGGGATCGTAGACGCCGTTGGCGTTGGCGTCGATCCATGGAGCGCCGTGCTGCGCCGGCCATTCGTGCAGATCGCGCAGCAGTTGCGATTGCGTAGCGGCGGACTGCGCGTTCCACCATGTGGCATCGTAGCGGCGGACGCGGAAAATACGGTGCTCGGGCAGTGAAGGATCGGTCGTACCGTCTTCTCGTATCACGCCCGCCTGCCAGCCGTGATTGAATGTCGATCCGCCGACACGTACCTCGCCCTCCACCAGTCCACCCCACACCAAACCTTGCATGGACGCCAGATACCGACCGCTCCCGCGCGGCCATTCCATCCCCCGTCCGACAGTCAGCGGATTGAACGCCATGGCTCCATTATTGCTCACCCACATCAGCATCCTGTTCACCCCCATGAAATCCCACTGATCGTTCTTCAGCGTCCCGTCCGTTCCCTCTCTCCCGACGCCCTGTCCGATCACGGGCGACGAGATACATAGCAGCAGCAGAATAATGAAGCCGTGTCGCATGGGAACCCCCTCTTTCAGGTGATGAAAACGCTATTGAGGATATGTAGATCAGTATCTGTTCAACCTACTCAGGACAGACCGTAAAGTCAAGGCACTTGAAGGGACTCACACGAACCGCCCCGTGAATCCCCCCTTCCATCTATGTCCCCGCTTGACAACGACATCCGATATTCATATCTTGTGACCCGTATTCCCGAACGCGAATATTTCCTCACCATCACCCGAGGAGGTGCCTAATGAGCGCATCGCTCAATTCGTGGTATTCTATTCCCTTTCCGTCACAACCGGTCAACGACCTTGTCTGCGTGGATGTCTGCGACGACGATACCGTACCGGACAATCATTTCGTCGTGGAACTTGAATCGGCCATGGACCCAAACGTGGAGAAGTGTCGTTTCGAGTCCGTCAATGCTGAATCACTCGCCCTCTGCTCGGATGGCTCGTACTGCTGCTGCGGTGCGTCCGAACCCATGTACGCCGATTCCACGGAATTCAGCGCGAAAGTGTTCTCGCCCGCCCTGCCCAATCCGTGGGAGTGGATGCCGTCTGACGGTGCGGGGATGCTGCAGCTGACGATGCATCTCACGCTCATTCCGGCCGGTTCCGTGGTCATGCCGTGCGACGATACGCAGCCGGATATCGCCACTGACTACACTGATCCCGTGAATGGGGCGAGCAATCCGTTCCCCATGGTGTTCTCCTTCCCCGGCGTCTGGGATAGAGAGCAAAATAAAGGCAAGAAGATCAAGGTAATCTGGAAAAAGGATATCTGAACCTGAATGCCCGATCCATCATGAGGGGAAGGGACGGTGCCGCGCGGAATGCCGTCGCGGCCCGTCAGTGTTTGGGAATCTCGATGATGAACTCCGAGTAGCGGCCTGGTTCCGATTCGATGGCGAGACGGCCCTTATGCATCTGGGTCACGATCTCGTAGCTCATCGAGAGGCCGAGCCCCGCGTTGTTGCCGCTTTGCTTCGTGGTGAAGAACGGCTCGAAGATCCTTCCGCGCAGGTCCTCCGGCACTCCCTCGCCGTTATCGCGGATGGTGACGCGCACGACGCCGTTGTCGTTCATGCTGCGCACGGAGACCTCCGGGTGCCATCCCGGCGTCTCCGCAGTGCTCCCGGCTTTCGCGATCGCCGCCTCCCACGCGTTGTTGCAGATGTTGACGATCACGCGGCTCATCTCCTGGGGCGAGAGATTGACAGCTTCGATGCTTCGATCATACTCGGTATGCAGCTTGAGGTCGAGCTGCGGATGCAGCATGCGCATGCCATGATAGGAGAGCAGTACGAACTGATCGAGGAACTCGTTGAACGCGATAGTCTCGCGCCGGGCGCTGCCCTTGCGCGTGTGCATGAGCATGGCACTGACGATGGACGTCGCCCGCATACCGTGTTCGCGGATTCGTTCACAGTTCCCGCGAATGGTAGTGATCAGTTGCGCCATCTGGGAGGCCGAGTCCTCCGGCACTACGCGCAGGTCGTCCTCGAGTTCGTCGAGAAGCTCCAGGGACAGGGACGAAAAGTTGTTCACAAAATTCAGGGGATTCTGTATTTCGTGCGCGATGCCGGCAGTCAGCTCGCCCAGCGCCGCGAGTTTTTCATGCACGATGAGCTGCTGCTGCGTTTCACGCAGCTGTCGATTGGAATCGTCGAGAAGCGCGTTCTTCATCTCGAGTTCGCGGATGGCGACGGCCTTGGCGACGGCGGAGGAAACATGCTCGCGAAGGCGAAGCAGCCTGCGCAGATCGTCTGAGCTGAAAGACGGAGATGTTTCCGAACCGAGCACGAGGAAGCCGCGAAGCACTCCGTGCTGCATGTCGCTCAATCCCATGAATGCCTTCCTCGGCGACAGGGATGGGTCCGTCCCGTCATTCCATTCCTTCTCGAGTCCGCGCAGCACGTACACCCCGTCCTGAATGGACTGGAGGGTATTGCTCGGATCGTCTATCAGTGCTGCCAGGGAAAACGCGCGCAGATGCAGTCGATCGAGAGGCTGTCCGACCGTTGCGACGAGACGGAAAAGGCTGTCGTCGGGACTGCGCTGGAAATAGCACGCGACGTCGACGTTCGGGAACAGCAGCAGCGTCTGCTTGAGCAATGCCTGCAGTAGTTCGGTGAGTTTCACTTCCTTGTTCACCGTACGCACGATCGAATCGAGGGTCTCCAGTTCTTCCGCCTGGCCGCGGATTTTCTCCGCCTGCGTGCGGATCTCGTCCGTGCGCTCGCGCACCGTATGCTCGAGAGCACGGCTGCGCGCGGCGAGGGCGCGCGTGCGAAAGTGCAGCATCATCACGAACATACCGATGGCGAGAAGCACATAGAGCGCGTACGCCCACCAGCTGCGCTGCCACGGCGGAGTGACACGGAATTGGATCGACGCCACGTCGGACCTGATCCCGTCGGCCCTCTTGGCTTCAACGGAGAAAATGTAGGAGCCTTCACTGAGCGCAGGAAGCTCCAGGTCGTTCGACCTCGACCAGCCGGACCATTGATCGTCCAGTCCTGCGAGCTTCCACCGGTACTGCATCCGATCGCCGCGAATGAAGGATGCGGCAGCGAAGTAGACGTTCACAACTCCGCTCGAGAATGGAATTTCTATGGGTTTCCCTTCAATCCCGCTCCCTCCCAGATACCAGTCCTTGTCTCCGGTCCAGACCGCCCGTATAAGGACGTCGAACGATCCGGGATGTTCATTCGCGCTGGGGTGGTCGAAGCGATAGAGTTCCGATTCGGTTCCGATCCATACCGTCCCGTCGTTGTCCGAATTGATGAAGTAGACGACGCGTTGTTCCAGGTCCGCGAGCAGGTCGGGCCCGTTGGTCTCGCGCGATCCGGGAGTAATGCGTGCGTACCGGCGCGGTTCTTTCTTTCCGAACAGCGTGATCCAGATGCTTCCGCTCACGTCCTGATGCAGCACTTGCGGATTCCACTCATCTGGAACCCCGAGCTTTCTCCAGTACTCTGAGTCGGTGACGAATGCATCCTTCCGTGTGTCGAAGCGCAGGAGCGCGTTTTCGGAGGACAGCCAGAGCACACCGGACATCACTGCCAACGTGAAGGGATTGATTCCCGTCTCGCTTTTGAAATCATCGTAGACGCGCACCCGGCTGTCCGCGAAACCTGCCCGCGGTGACACGCGATAGACGGTCCCGTCCCTCACGCCAATCCAGATCGTTCGATCCGGCAGCTCGACGATGCCGTCCACTATTCCCTTGACGACCGGGAAGACGGGGCGAACATCCCATCGTGCGCCCCGTCGCGTCAGGAGCAGCAATCCCTTTTTTTCCGTACCGACGAGGATGCTGTCGTGTGATTGATGGATCGCGTGCAACTTTCGTGTCGGAGTGTTGGAAAGTGAACGCCCGTCACGTCCATCATAGGAGTGGATGCCCTCCCCGGTGGCGACCAGCAGCTGATCGCCTGCGTCGAGAAGGTCGAAGCATTCCGGTGGAAAGTTGTCCAGAAGTTCGAACGCATTCTGACGTCGCCGGGATTGCGAGGAAACCGGTTCACCCGCACGAAGCCGGAAAACGCCCTGAGAGGTCAGTGCATACAGCCGTCCCCGGAAGTGCGTCATATCATACACTTTGCCCTCGAGACCGTTGATTCGCCCGAATACCGTCATGTTCGACGGCCAGGTGATGCGGCTGAGACCGTTATCCAGAGCAGCCCAGAGCATGCCCTCGTCGTCGGCGAACAGCGAAAGGACAGTGTTGTCCTGCAATCCGGCACTGCCGTCGAGGATCATGCATTTGTTGCCCGCGCGATCGATGATCCATATGCCGCTCCGGCTGGTGCCCAGCGCGAAGCTGCTGTCGGCAAGGAGAACGCCGCAATACAGATCCTTCGGCAGTGCCGCACGTACCGCGGGCGTCCATGCCGGGGTCATCAGCTTACCGTCGTAGAGCAGAATGCCGCTGCGTTTGGTGCCGAGCAGCAGTTTTCCGTCGCCTGCCGGCAGCATGAAGCTCAGCCGCTCTCCCTCCCCGCGCAGTGCTTCGCCTCCTGGCGCCAGAACCACACTGTTAGGCCGCACGATGTGGAGGCCGATCCCCTCCTCGAGCACATACAGAATTCCGTCGACAAGATGCGATTGTTGGAATTTCGTCCGCGGTCGTATCACAGTGATCCTATCACCATCCCAGCGGAACAGGCCTTCCGCGCTGCGGAACCATATGTCCTTTCCAACCGCATGCACGGCGTAGACGTAGGTGAAATCGCACTCGTGCTCGGGCAGTCTGTCGCTGAGCAGTTCCATGCGCTGGTTCCCGATCGCATCGGTAACGACTCGTCCGAAAGCGCCAAAGAGGCCGAAATACAGTCTTCCGTCCTTGCCTAGCGCGAGTGAGAAAACTGGAGAGTCAATCTGCGAAGAACGGTGAAAGCGCCAATCGTCGCCGTCGTATTCGAGTAGAGCATCGGAATTCCCTACGTACAGCACTCCCCTGGCATCTCGCACCACCGCCCAGTTCGCTGGATCGGCTTTGATTGCGCTTGTGGACAGGTTTTCGATGATCGGCAATCCGCGTTCGGTCCAGGCTGGACGGGGTGTCGCGGTCTGCGCCACCGCCGGCGCGAGAGCGCCCCCGCACGCCTGCCAGAGCGCGATCAGTACCCATGCATGACGGAGTGCGCCGGCACTCATTCGACGGTCCGCGGATGATGATTGGGATTGATTAATCTCATAGTACGAATTTCCACCGCTACGCGCAACCACACCGCGCGCAGCCGACAGATGCGGCAGGCAGCGCTATGCCGCTGCGGGCAGTGACACGGGAAGCTCGACGATGAACTCCGCTCCGCCGTCCGGCGCGTCTTCCGCGCGCAGTGTTCCTCCGTGACCGTTCGCGACGATGTCGTACGCGATCGAGAGCCCAAGACCGGTGCCGGTTCCTGCGGATTTGGTTGTGAAGAATGGTTCGTAGATGCGCTGTTTGAGATTGCCGGGGATGCCCGGACCGTTGTCCCGCACAGAGACGATGACGCGGTCCCCTTTCGCCGCGCTCCGCACCCAGAGGGTGGGATCGAAGCCGGGATCTCCGGATTTCTGCTTCTGATGGACTGCCTGCATTGCGTTCTGGAGGATGTTGAGCAGCACCTGCGAGATATCCTGCCGGACGATGGACGGGTGCGCGATCGTGTCGTCGAGATCGAACTCGATCGTGCAATTGAAGCCGTCCTGCTGCGCGCGCATGGAATGATAGGCAAGATGCACGGACTCGCTGACCAGCGCGTTGAGATCCACGGTCTCACGTTCGGTGTTTCCGCCGCGCGCATGCAGCATCATGCCGCGCACGATGTCGTCGGCGCGATGACCGTGCTCGCTGATTTTGACGAGGTTCTGCTCGAGCGCGGAAAGGATGTCCTCCCGTTCGTCGCCGTTCGAGACTGCCCGGAGTTCGCCGATCAGTTCGCGGGACAGATCGGAGAAGTTCGTGACGAAGTTGAGGGGATTTTTGATCTCATGCGCGATTCCCGCGGTCAGCTGTCCGAGCGATGCGAGTTTCTCCCGTTCGATGAGCTTCTGCTGCGCCGCTTCCAGCCGAAGCTTCAGCGCCTCTGTCTCTCCGCTGGCCTCGCGGCGGACACGGCGCAGTACGCGGAAAAACAGGAAGCATCCGATAAGCACCAGCGCTGCGATGCTGAACAGGAGTACCCGGCAATCCGGCCCTCCGCCGGAATCCTGCGCCGTACCCTGCGCAATCGCATGTGCGGAATGAAAGAACAGCGCGCAGGTAACGCTGACTCGTGACTCCGTGAACAACGTGCTGCCGCGCGACGGGGAACTGGTTGGATCGCGCATGATCTCGCTGGACTAGTGATTGAGACTTTCAGAATATAACCCTCAGTCGAAAACGGAGCAAGAGGGCAGAAATACCTTTCTTCAGTATCCTTATCAGGAAATCGCTCCTTGGTCGCACATGCGAAATCGTGAGCATTCACGGTGTTTCATCGCGTGACCGCGATGATTCTGACATCCCTCACGCTTTCCGTTACTAGTTCCAATAAGATGATTCCGACCGGAAACGCGCGTGCGTCCACGGATAGCGTGACCGAGGACTGCAAGGCGATGCCGTCGTGCAGCAGTCGCAGCTGCCTGCCGAGCAGGTCGCGCACGGAGAGCCACGTATGCTCACCCGGCTTCAGCCGCAGCGTTATCCGGCCCGGACCGCTGAGAGGCAGAGGATATACTGCATCGATCCGCGGATCGTCTGGTGATGCCGGTGTAGCTGCCGCGGTGGCCGCAAGCAGATCGATCGACCACAGTCCCGGTACTCCGCAGTTGCCGAAATACAGTCTTCCATCATTGTAGTTCAGGGCGATGCGGCAGACATCGGGCGAGGCGAAGTGCGCTTCGGGCAGCCCCTGGTTCATCGTGCCCCATCGTTCGCCAAAGTCGGGAAACAGAATTATGCCGTCGTCCTGTGTCGCCGCAGCAAGACCACGGGGCGTGGCGCAAAGCCGGTACGCGGGGCGATTGTAGATCAGCGTCACGAGCCCACTGGCGGGCGACCAGGCGGCGATGCCCCTGTTCGATGCACCGTAGACAATGCCGGCGGAAGCCGCGACGTCGAAGGTCGTCTGATCCAGAAACCGTACACCTGCAGGCGTCCAGTTCTCGCCAGTATCCGTCGAAATGAGAATACCGGTAGGTGACGTGGCCGCGTACAGCTCTCCCGCCAGTCCCTCCGCGAAAGTGTACCAGGTCCACACCCCTGCCAGCGTCCTCGCGCTCCACTGCATTCCGGCGTCGTCGGACCACGCGGCGATACCGGATCCCGCGCCCGCGAGCATGCGCGTGCCCGCCGCGCCGAGCGCCTGTACCCGCTGCGAGCCGTCACCGATGACGCCGTGCGTCCAGCTCACACCGTAGTCCGTCGTGCTGCGCGTGCCGGAGGCGGTACCGAGCATCACTTGCCCGTTCCGCACGAACATGTCCCCCGGACGCGCCTCCTCCTCGTAGGGCAGGATTTCCCATGGGTCGCTCCGATCATCGTGGTATGCGACGAAATTTTCCTTCATGCTGTACGCGACGACGCGTTCGCCGGCAAAACCGACGCGTGCGACGCCGACTGGAAAGAATCCATCTGACGCGTAGCGCCAGCTCTCCGCGTTATCTTCCAGCCACCAGATTCCGAGATTGGAGACAGCTGCGAGCAATCCGTTGCGCGCCCCGTGCAGGGCCGACACGCCGGCGGGACGCGGAAACGGTTTCCGCGTTTCATGCACTTCTTCCCATTGCCAGCCGCCGTCGATCGAGCGCAGGAGATGTGGGCCTTGCGTCCGCGTATCGCTGCCCCCGTACAGGATCCCGTCATGCATCGTCATCGACGTGAGCAGCGGCTCCCGCAGGCTGCAGGGGCGCCACGAGCCTGAATCGGGATCGTCGAGACGGAACAATACCGGCCCCGTCGGCCAGAGGGAAGAATCCCCGCGCGCGGCATAGACGACGCCGTCGACGACATGCAGCCTCCTGATGCCGGCCGGACTTCCATCGCGCACGAACCAGGTTGTACCTCCGTCCCTGCTCTCGAGCAGAGTGCTGTCTCCCGCGAACGCGACGTACCGGGCGTCCGTGGTCGCCACGTCCAGGCATCCGCCGTGCATCGCTTGCCAGGTGACGCCGCGATCGAGGCTGCGGATCATGGATCCGCCTCCCTGTCCGAACAGGGTGTCGCCGCTCCCGCAGATCCGCGTGATCGCCCCGCTCGACAGTTCCGGGATCTCCGTGGTCTGCCAGGACCGGCCGTCGTCGTCGGAGCGGTATACCCTTCCGAATCCGCCTGCGAGGAGTCGTGCTCCGACGGACCACAAACTGAATGGCTGTGCCGCCGCGTCGGGCAGATCTGCCTGCCGCCATTGTGTTCCCTCGGCGTTTCCTATGAGCACGAACGGACGGTAGTACGGCGCAGCGGCCAGGCCGTTGCCATGATTGATGATTGCGATGAAGGTTCCCCCGCAGGGTCCGTTCTCATACTCCCATACCGGTTGCGCGGCTGCGCTCGCAGGCAGCAGTGCTACGGCCCACAGCGCTGCCAGGGTGGAGAGAAGAATCGTACGCATGGTCCCTCCGTGATGGCGAAATGAAAACATACGAAGCATGGAGGGGAAGATCAACGACCCTGCGGATGGAACCGCCGTGCATGCGGGAGATACGGGAAAATAGTTCCGGAATGGCTACATTGACTGGTTCTTCCTCCACAAGCGGAATCGCAGCCGATGAACAGCCTGAAAGACCTCCTCTATCACATGCACTGGGCCGATGCCGCCGTATGGACGGCTGTGCTCGCGACCGACGCCGCGACGGCCGACACAAAAATTGCCGATCTTCTCTACCACATCCACTCGGTGCAGCGCGCGTTCCTCGCCGTGTGGACCCGCGCTCCGATCGCGCTTCCCAGGCGCGAGCAGTTCGTCTCCCTCCAGCAGATCGCCGACTGGGGACGTACCTATCATGCCGGGATCCCTGACGTGCTGTCCGCCTTCACGACCGAGGATCTCGATCAGGTGATAGCCGCTCCCTGGTCGCGTTTCATGGAGAAGCAGTATGGACACCGCCCGGAAGACACCACGATGCGGGAGACGATCCATCAGGTGGTGCTGCATTCCACCTATCACCGGGGACAGGTCGTCGTGCATCTGCGCACTCTCGGCGGGGAACCCCCGTTGACGGACTATATCGCCTGGCTCTGGGCAGGTCGTCCCGCGGCCGAATGGAAGTAACAGGGAATTCTTTCACAATTGTTTGACGAATCCGTGACATAAGGGGCGGTGCCTGTCCCTAGTTTCCCAGTGAGTTGTCCAGGAGATTCAACACTCACAGGAGGAACGATCATGGAAAGCACCCTCTCGAATCAGTTCGTTGCGATTCTGCTTTACGCAACCGTGATCTTCCTGTCCTTGGGCGCGGTCGTGCTCGTCGGATGCCTGCTTATCCATGGCATCCGGCGGTCGGGCGCCTGCTCTTTCCTCTGGCAGGAAGACGTCCCCGAAAGGATGGTGGGTCATGAATAAGCAGACTCGCATTCGCCCCCGCACGTGTTGCCTGCGGTTCTATTCGGCAGCGCTCCTCTGGACTACATTCTGCCTCACGCTCCCATGGGCCATCTCGCTCCATATCATCGCGCAGCAGGCGGCGCCTCCCGCGCGGGACACGGATTCACCGTTCGCAAGCGCGGAGGTGCTTCGCTACAGCGTGCGCTGGAGTTTCGTGCGCCTTGGCAGCATCGAGCTGCGGCAGAAACCGGCATCGAACGCCGCCGGCGCCTTCGCGCTTGTGACGCTCTCGGCAAGGTCGGCTTCCGGGCTCCCCTTCATCGACGTGCATGTGCGCGACCGTTCGGTGCTGGACGCGAGCGATCCGCGCTGCCGCGATTTCACGGTGCGGAAGGAGCATGAACCGGCATCGGTAAAAAAATACACTTATGACCGGAATTCAAGGACGCTCGCGATGGAGATCACCGAGGCCGGTCAGCCTTCCGTGCGCCGGCAGCGCGTGGAACAACGCGATTTCTACGATGCCCTGGGAGTGATAATGCTGCTCCGCGGCCTGGCCGGTTCGGGAGAACGGATCACCATCCCCATGCTCATGGATTTCGAAATCGTGCATTCGAAGGCCTGCTGTCCGCGTGAGATCGAGGACATCAGCGTGTCTGCCTTCGACGACGACGTTCCGGCCCACCGCATCACCTTACGCTCGTCGTGGGAGGATGAATCGGTCGGCGGGCTCGGCGGTGATATCGATCTGTGGTGCAGTGCGGATGCGGCCGCGATACCGCTCCGCGCGGAAATGGAACTGACGCTCGGATCGATTGTCATCGAGCTGGAATCATGCACGCGTTCGGGCTGGTCACGGCGCAGCATCGCCGGTTCGGGCGACAGTGCCGGTTCGGTGAAAGGAGGTGCGCGATGAACGTCCTCGTCACCGGAGCATCCGGTTTCATCGGCGCGCGGCTCGTGGAGGCACTCCTGCGCAAGACCTCTGCGGTGCACATTCTGTGCCGCGACAATTCAGACGTCTCCGCCTTCCGGAACTGTCCGGTCGTGATTTTCCGTGGCGAACTGGATTCCGCCGAAGACGTGCGCAGGGCGATGAAGGGTTGTGACCACGTCTACCATCTCGCGGCGTTTGCGAAAAACTGGTCGCGCGTACCGGAGGACGTGCACCGCATCAACCGCGATGCGCTCGCGACGGTGCTCACGACCGCGCGTCAACTCGGTGTGCAGCGCGTGCTCTACACGTCCACCGTGATGGTGTACGGTCCCTCCGACGGTCATCCCGTGACCGAGCAGACCCGGCGCCAGACTCCGTGCGAGACGCTGTACGAGTCATCCAAGATTCAGGGAGAAAAGATCGTCGACCAGGCGATCGCGGACGGACTCGACGTCATCGTCGTGCATCCGACGCGGGTGTTCGGTCCGGGGCGCCTCTCCGAAGCGAATTCCACGACCATCCTCATGCGGCAGTATCTGAAGGGAACGTATCGCATGCTCCCGGGCGACGGAAGCGCCGCGGGAAATTACGTATTCGTCGACGACGTCGTCCATGGCTGCATCGCCGCCATGGAGAGTGGGAAACCCGGGCGCCATTACATTCTCGGAGGCGCGAATCTCACATTCTCCGAGTTCTTCGATATCCTCGCCACATGCAGCGGCAAGCGCCGCGTTCTGCTTCCCGTTCCCCGCGCGCTCGCACTGGCAGCCTCGGCATTGCAGGAGAAGCTCGGCATGCTCGGCATGATGACGCCGGTCATCACGCCGGGCTGGGTCCGCGTGTTCTACAACGACTGGGTGTGCAGCAGCGCCCTGGCAGAACGCGAATTGGGCTATGAGACAACGCCGATCGCAGATGCCATGCGCCTCACGATCGAATGGCTGCGCTCCCTGGACAGCCGCAAGGAGGTGTACTCATGAATGCGCTCTCCCTCTTCCCGCAGGCCGCGAACATTCAGCGCAGGGAGCTGCTCGCTGCGCTCGCCATCATCTCCGGCGTGATACTCACAACGCTGCACCGGCAGGCCTGCGGTGTCGATTCCCTCCCCGCCGTCGGGATGCTCTCGTCGGCAACTGCGCGGGTGTGGACCTATTTTTCCTGCACGCTGGTGATCTTCGGGGTCATACCGGCTATGTTGATCCGCCATGTCTGGAAAGCACCGCTCAGCGATTTCGGGGTGGTACTCGGAGACTGGAAATTCGGCCTTTCCGCCACGGGCATCTTGCTCCCGCTGATCGCCGTCGCGCTTCTGCTCCCCGCGGCGCGAATGGAGGACATGCGCAGCTTCTATCCCGTCGACAAGGCCGCGGCGGATTCAGCCGCGCGATTCCTTCCCTACGCAGTCGGTCGCGTTCTGCTGTTCTACGTGGCCTGGGAGTTCTTCTTCCGTGGTTTCCTGCTTTTCGGCCTGCGCGCATCGGTCGGAGACATCACCGCGATCTGCATTCAGACGATCCCTTCCGCTCTGTGGCATATCGCCTATCCCACGGGAGAGCTGTATGCGTCGATCGCCGCCGGTCTGCTGTTCGGCTGGCTCGCCATTCGCACCCGTTCGATACTGTGGCCGCTACTGCTCCACGCAGGCATCGGAGTGATCACCGATCTCTCGATTTCAATTTCGTTGTAGAGGCGCGTCATGACTCCCTGGTATCCATCATCCCCGCATTACCGAATGGTAGTGTTCCTCGCCGTCGCCGTGCTGCTCTTCCTGATGCTGCTCGCGGCGCTGTTCCCCGGTCGCATCGAGGACGCGCCCGCGCTGCTGCGCTCGTGCGGCGCTGCTCTCGCGCTCGTCCTGCTCGCTGTCGCGGTTACGCCCGGCCTCCCGGAGCGCTGGCGTATCGCGCTGCGTGCCGGGGGAGTCATCGCGCTGATCTCGTTTCTCTTCGGCGCCATCTCCGGCGTGCAGCACCTGCTCTGCAGCGGCTGGTTCGACGACGCGCTCATCACGTTCGAGACCGTGTTCACGGGCCGGGAAAGCTCTCACTTGCTCGAGCCCTTCATTCATCCCGTGCTCACGGAATGGCTGATGCTCTCATATGTGATCTACATCCCCCTGCTCCCGTTCACCGCATGGGTCTGTTACCGTTATGCCGGTGAACGCGCGGTGTACGAATACCTGTTCGCGCTGCTCGGTGCAAACCTTCTGTGCGATGCGGGTTTCGTGCTGTATCCCATCGCGAGCCAGCTGTTCTTCGATCCCGCGCAGTACGACACCGCGCTCGATGGGGGACCCTTCACCGCGATCGCGGAGTGGATCCGCGCGAATCAGCATTACCCCGGGGGAAGCTTCCCGAGTCCGCACAACGCCGCCGGCACAGTCATGCTGCTCACGCTCTGGCGCCATCGCCGGGCCTGGTGTCTGACTTTCCTGCCCTTGCTGCTGAGCATCCCGCTCGCGACCGTGTACGGCCGCTTCCATTACATTTCGGATGGCATAGTCGGCATACTCTGCGGCGTCGCGATGGTCGGTTGCGCCGCGGCTCTGCGTGCGGCGCCGTCCGCGGTCCGCCCTGTCGCATTTCGGTCCGGTCATCCTACTCTGTTCACCTGGTTATGGAGAACGTCATGAAAGCACTCGTCACCGGAGGAACCGGCTTCATCGGAAGCCACCTCGTCGAGGAACTGCTTCGCAGGAAATGGGATCTGCGCATCATCGCGAAGGATCGCATGTATGGCGACGATCTCGGCGCAGAGATCGTGTACGCGGATCTTCGCGACAGCGACGCGCTCGCCCCGCTGCTGCGCGACGTAGACGTCGTTTTCCACCTCGCGGGACTCACCCGCGCGCGCAGGAACACGGAGTACTACGCCGCGAACCACCTCATGACGCGAGACCTGCTCGGCGCGTGCAGGCGGCACGGAGAGCAGCTTCGCCGCTTCGTGTACGTCAGCAGTCTCACCGCCGTCGGCCCGCGCGCCGGAAACGAGGAAGTAACCGAGGCAACCGGCTACCATCCCGTCTCGCATTACGGCCGCAGCAAGATGCTCGCAGAGATCGAAGTAATGGATGCGGCCGCGCATCTGCCGGTCACGATCGTCCGCCCGAGCGCTGTCTATGGTCCGCGCGACCGAGATCTCTTCCGGTATTTCAAGATGATCCGATCCGGTATCGAACTGCTCCTCGGACCGGGAACACAGCTGCTCAACCTCGTGCACGTTGACGATCTTGTTCGTGGCATCCTCCGCGCCGCGGAACACCCCAGCGCGGTGAATGAAACGTACTTCATCGGCAGCGACGAAAACTACCCCACCGACGTCATCTGTGGCGCCATCGCGGAAGCGATGCAGAAACGACCGCTCGTCTTCCACCTGCCGGAGTCCACCATCTATTTTGTCGGGTATGCGGGCGAGGCGCTCGGTCGCCTGGCGCGGCGCCAGGTCTTCTTCAACGCGCAGAAAGTGCATGAGGCGATACAGAAAGCCTGGACCTGCTCCACGTCCAAGGCGCGGCAGCAAATGGGCTACGTCCCGGCAGTCTCTCTCGCATCAGGGATGGCATCCACCTACGCATGGTACCGACGCAACGAGTGGTTGTGAGAGTAGTGCGCCATCTCGAAATGACAGCGGCGTGAATCCGGGAAAGGGAACGCTCCCCTGTTTCGGTGGAATGCTTTCGCCTATCTGAGGAGGAGTCGCGCCGTACCGACTCCCTGAGCGCTGCTCACCCGCAGCAGGTACAGCTGTCCACTCCTCAGCGCGAGAGGACGCGCGAATGTCAATCGCTGCCCCGCTCCCGCCTCGCGCTCGCCGACATGGAGCACAGCCATGCATCGGCCCAGCACGTCGAATGTCTCCAGCTTCACGACACCTCGCTTCGCCAGGGAGAACGTGACGGTGAACGCATCGCTGAAGGGATTCGGAGCGATGGAAATGTCCATGTCGCGCGGTGTTCCGTCCATGTCATTGCGGACGTCGTTCACATTGCCGTCCCATCCGGCGATCCGCGCCATCAGCACCCAGAAGGCCTTCGCGACGCGGATGCCGCCCGCGGAGATCGATCCGAGATGTCCACCCTCGGTCTCCGTGGTGTATTGCGGACAGATGGCGGGAATGTCGAGACCGTCGTCGGGATGGTTCTCTTCGAGGTAAGCCACGCCGTCGCGGTTGTCGTAGCAGGGATTCCCCGCCGGATCATGCGACAGGATGTCCGCCACGTCGAAGAGCACCAGGTCGTGTACGCGCGCGTAGTCGCGCATTGCAGAGTTGAAGGTCTGCGACTCCGGAGTGCCGATGCCGCGAGCGAGCGATGTGGTCCACCAGATCACTGTCTTTTCCGGATGGCGCGCCGCGAAAGCTGTGTAGCTGGTCGCGGTACCGCGGTCGGTGCGCGAGCCGAAGAAACCGTCCACCGGATGGATGAGGTTGGTCCCGGGCATGACCGCGAGGTAACTGAACTGGAAGCCCACGACGTCGAAGGAATCGATGCGGGGTTCGACGAAGTTCACGAAGCAGTCGGCATCCTCACTGCAACCTCCCTGCCAGAATTCGTAACGCCAGTGCGAGCGGTCCCAGGCGCCGTCCCAGTACACCTCCTTCGGATCCACCGCGTAGGCGGAGTCGCGATGGGTGTGGCGCTTGCAGAAACTCGGCGCACTCGCGTGCGGGTAGGACAGGCAGCCGAGGGCGTCGTTGATATTGCCGCCCACCGAACGGTCCATGAACAGCATGCGAAGATTCTGCGCCGCCGAGGCATATTGCGGCGGAATGTGTTCGAACAGTGCGACAGAGCCGTGATCGACGAGGATGCGCTGTGCGGATACTGGGTCCGGGATGACCAGCAGCACCAGGATGCAGAGGATATTTCTCATGGCTTGCTCCGTTTGCGTCCATTATACACCACGGGGATTCGTGGCGCAAGGCCCTTTCCGTGCCGCACGCCGCTGCTTTCCGTGCCGCACGCCGCTGCTTTCCGTGCC
>CAZWNO010000052.1:0-10042 GCA_964635845.1 uncultured Chromatiales bacterium | reverse complement strand
CTTTCCGTGCCGCACGCCGCTGCTTTCCGTGCCGCACGCCGCTGCTTTCCGTGCCATGCGCTGCTGCTTTCCGTGCCGCACGCTGCCGCTTTCCGTGCCATGCGCTGCCGCTTTCCGTGCCATGCACTGCCGCTTTCCGTGCCATGCGCTGCCGCTTTCAGCGCCGAGCACCGGATCGGCATCTTCGTGGTCCCTCCTGTACCGCACTTGACATTGGGGATACGCATATCTATTATTGCGGACACTGCCATGGCCGGAGCGCGTTTCATGAGATCATTCCCTCCCCTTCTCGTTATCCTCATTTTCGCCGCGGCCATCGGCTGCGGATCACCGGACAAAGGTCATCCAAATTCCTGGGGCTCGGTCACATTCTCCACACCCGTGAAATTCTCCGCGCCGGTCGATATCGGTCTTGACGCGGTGGCTCTCGTCAGTCCCCCCGAAAGAAGGCCGGGTGCGGGCAGGATGGAGATCACCCTCGTCAAGGTGGTGAAGGATATGGCTGAAAGCATCGGAGATGATGAAACCATCCTGACCGAATATCTCAAGCCGACGTTTCTCGGAATAACGGAAAAGGGGACCGAGGCGGCGGGGCGTGCATTCCTGGGAAAAACAATTCCCGGCGAGATCATGGAGACGGAAGTCCCTGTCCCCGGCGAGCTTGTGTGTTATCTCGTGCCTCTATCGGGCGGGGACAGGCTGCTGGTTGCACTGCGGCGCGCCGCCGACACGCCGGCGGAAGAGGCGGAAACGGTTCTGGCAATGATCGCGGAGACGCTCGACGAGGTCCAACAGAAACCGTAGCGCCGGACCGCAGCTTGCAGTCGCATCTTTCGACACTGGATGTCCAGAACATAGACGCATTTCGGCGCGATACCCACTGACAGGAGAGATTATGATCTGCAAATCTTTACCATGCTTCCTTCCCCTGCTCACCCTTCTGCTGTTCTCCCCTCTCGCAGCGCAGACCGGCGAGCGCAACATCCTGCTCGAGGAATTCTCCACGGCGCAGTGCGGATTCTGTCCCGACGGCGACGTCATCGCCGCACGGATCGTCAGGGATCACCCCAGTGTCATCTGGGTCACGCATCACGCCGGATTCGGTATCGATTCGATGACCGCGCCGTTCAGCAACACCATTGCCGGAGCCTTCGTCAATTTCGCGCCCAGCGGCGTCATCGACCGCGTCGCGTACCCGAAGCATGTCGCTCCCTACGAAAATCTCGGCAACATGCGCAGCAAATGGGACAGCGTGATCGTCGCGCATCTCGGCGATGAACAGTACGCCTCCCTGCACATCACCTCCACCTACCACGCGGGATCGGCGCGGCTCGAGTGCAACGTGGACGTTGCATTCTCGACCGTTCCCCCGGCCGGCGACCTGCGCGTGAACCTCTTCATCGTCGAGGACAGCATCATCGGACTCGGCAGGGGCTACGATCAGACCAATTACTACAACAGCACGGCGGGACATCCATTCCGCGGCGCCGGCGATCCCATCATCGGCTATGCGCATCACCGCGTCGTCAGCGCCATCCCCACCGGCGCCTGGGGCGCAGCGGGAATCATCCCCTCGACTCCGGTACCCGGACAAATCTACTCCTATTCCTGGTCCGGCGATCTCGCCGCGATCTGGGATGCGAGCAACCTCGGCAGGCATGACGTCATCACGCTCGTGGCATTCGTTTCATACTACAACGACGATTTCAAACAGCGGCAGGTTGTCCACGCAGCGGAAGCGAAGATCACCGATATCAATCTCGATGCGGATACGCCTCCCTCGGCGGATGCGCCCGCCGTCGCGGCCTGGCCGAATCCGGCGTCCGACCACGTCGTCTTCGCCGCCTCTCCTGCTGGCGGAAGGACCGGCGTGTTGACCGTCACGGATTTCGCCGGACGCGCGATAACCCGGTATGATGTCTCCCCGGAACAGGGGAGATTCGTCTTGCCGGTCGCGCGTTTTTCAAATGGAATGTATTTCTACCGTCTCACGAGCGGCATGCACTCCGCGGCGGGGAAATTTCTCGTCCTGCACTGAATCGCGCGATCAGCGCTATGTGATTGTCTCAGGCATGGAAGCCGCCCTTCGAGGCGGCTTCTGCTTATCCTGTTGCGCCGATCGCTGCCAGACGGCCGCTACATGGACTCGATCGTGAAAATTTCACGATGGCCGTCCTCGAGAAAGGGGACGAAGGACTTGTACCACTCCTTCCATTCCGGAGTGGATGCTTCGGATGTCATCATGCCTTCATAGGCCGACAGCGTGTCGAATGTGGATTCGAGTACAAGCGTGTAGTAGGGTCCGGTCAGGTCGGTCAGCACGCGCATGCCGAAGCCGTTCCCTGAAAGACCGGCATTGGAGGACAGCTCGCGGAGCGTCGCAAGCGCTCCCTTCATCTGACCGAAACGAATGCGGAATATATCACGGACGAGAATCATCGCTCGTTCCTTTCGAAAGATGTTTCAGGGGGAATTGCGGGGGCAATATAGATTCGCTGAATCCGTAAATCAAGAGAATTGTTATACTATTTGTCGTTCATGGGACGTCAGGTCGCGGAGCCGGAATCCGGTGGTTCATCGAAATACGGTGGTGCATTCGATCCCGTTGTTTCGTAGATTTCGTGAGATTCTTCACATTCTGTGAGTACTCCCATGCGCAGCGCAACCATTTCGCTCCTGCTCGCACTTGTGCTCATTCCCGGCATTGCGGGCGCGCAGGTCATCATCGATCATAACTGCACCGATCTCTCCGTCATCCCCGATAACTACATCACCCAGGCAAAGCAGCAGTTTCGTCTCTCCTACGGACACACCTCTCACGGCAGCCAGATCGTGACCGGCATGCAAGTGCTCGGTGCGCTGCCGCAGTCGATCTATGGATTCTCCCATGACGGCGACGACGGCACTCTATCCCTCCATGACGGCGAGATGTCCGGCGATCTCGGCAGCGGCGGCGACCTCACCTGGGAAGGCGAGACCCGTGCGCTGCTCGCGCAATCGGGCTGCGACCGCAACATGATCATGTGGTCGTGGTGCGGCGGCGTCTCAGGAAATTCCGTAGAGGATATCAACATTTACCTGCAGGCGATGCACGCGCTCGAACTGGATTACCCGAATGTCAGATTCGTGTATATGACGGGACATCTCGACGGCAGCGGCGTCGAAGGCAATCTGCATCAGCGCAACCAGCAGATCCGCGACTGGTGCCGGACGCACGACAAGGTGCTCTTCGACTTCGCGGACATCGAGAGCTATGATCCGGACGGCAGCTATTTTCTCGACCGGCATGCGAACGACAATTGCAACTACATCGACGACAACGGACAGACGCGCAACTGGGCGGAGGAATGGTGTGAC
Source organism: uncultured Chromatiales bacterium (assembly GCA_964635845.1). Lineage (GTDB taxonomy): Bacteria > Bacteroidota > Ignavibacteria > SZUA-365 > SZUA-365 > SZUA-365. Next base: position 6,685 of record CAZWNO010000052.1, on the reverse strand, counting down.
CGCAATCCCGGCCAGTGCGGCGACTGCTCCTGCGCGCATTCGCAGTGCCTGAACTGCCAGCGGAAAGGCAAGGCCTTCTGGTGGATGATGGCGCGGTTCGCGGGCTGGGATGGCATAACCTCCGCCGGTCTCCTGCCCGTCGCGGAAGCCACCGCACAGCTGCAGCCCAATTACCCGAATCCGTTCACCGGCGAGACGATGCTGCGGTATTCGCTTGCACATCCCTCGCGCGTAACGCTGCGGGTGTGCGACATGACCGGTCGCTGTGTCGCGACGATCCTCGACAATGCCCTGCAGCCTGCCGGCAGCGGCTCGATCCGTTTCTCCTCCGCGCGTCTCCCGCAGGGGCTCTATTTCGCCGAACTCCTCAGCGGCGGACGGCGCGTGCAGCGCCCGATGCTACTCCTGCGGTAGCGGCATGCGCAGCAGCGGTCTGCGCGGCAGCGGCCTGCGCGGCAGCGGTCTGCGCGGCAGCTGTCTGTGCGACAGCGGCGTATATGGCATTTGTGACAGATTATCTCTTATTGACTTTCGCCGCAAATAAAACTAATATCAGGGCATGAGATCGGATTAGTCTGTATAGTGGTTCCCAGGACTTCCATATTCTGAAGGCGAGTTCGTTCACACCGAGGGGGCGATATGTATCTCGGCACACCGGCATTTCGGAGCAAGACTTCCATCCTGTATTGGATCACCAGCCTGCTGATTGGTTTTTCCGGCGAATGCCTCGCTCAGACTCCGCCCGCCGGTAAGCTCATCCCACCTCCGAATAAGGGCATGGAAATCATGCAATCGAAGTGGATGGAAATACCGGATAATCCGACACTCGTTCTGGACACGTTCACCGTCGAATGCTGGGTGAAACCGGTCATCCGTTTCGTCATCGTTTCGCGTGATCGACCTGGAAATGCACTTCCGGATTGGAGCATCGTGTTCGAACAATCCCAACAGAGAGTCGAGTTCATGACGGGAATGAACTCGAGCCCGGACAGTTATTTCTGGACTCCTGCAAACTCACTTGTTCAAAACACATGGAGCCACCTCGCAATGGTGGTCAACGGTCTTGCGGGCACTGCCAGATGCTATATCAACGGGAGTCTGTCGGCCTCCTTTGCATTCGCACCCAGAAGCTTCACCGTCAATACAGGATTGGCGTGGGGTGGATATTTTGGGAATCCCGGAGGAGCAACGGGTTCGGGGATCGTCGATGAATGCAGGTACTGGCGCGGCGAACGGACGCAATCACAGATCCAGACAATGATGGGTACGAATCCGAGCAATCCTTCCACTATCCCGGATCTGATGGGATTCTGGAGATTCTGCGATGCTTACGAGGACTACTCCGCGATGGGGAACCATGGGATTCCACAAGGTGCGCCCCCAATCGTGCCCATCACACTGCCTTTCGCGATCACCTGTGAACCGGGTCCATGCGATTCCGTCGAAGTGTTCATCAGCGGCACGCAGACCTTCTGTGCGAACGATAGCACAGTACTCACGGCGTCGGCCGGTTTCGTATCCTACCTCTGGTCGACGGGGGATACGACGCAGAGCATCATCGTGAAAAACACCGGACGTTACAGCGTCGTCGTGGTCGATGACAGCGGCTGCGTGGCGCAGGCCGCGATCGACGTCATCGTTTACCCGGTGCCGGCCGCCGATGCGGGACCGGACATCGAAATCTGCGCGACGGTGAGCGGGACGATCGGCGTGATGACGCGGACACCGGGATGGACATACCACTGGAGTCCAGCGGACGGTCTTTCCAATCCCGACGACCCGATCACCCCGGTCACGACAGATGTATCACGCACGTACATCCTCACGGTCACCAGCGACCACGGCTGCGTGTCTGCCGACACGGTGCAGGTGATCGTCCGCAGCGGTCTCGATCTCGCGCTGCCCGATTCACTGCATATTTGTCCGGGCACGTCCGTCACGCTGCCGCTTGCCGTTTTGTCCGGCACCGCACCGTATGCATTTCTCTGGTCCCCGGCCGGAACACTCTCCGCGCAGGATGTGCAGAATCCTGTCGCAAGTCCGCCATCGACGCAGTGGTATCACGTCCATGTGACGGATTCGAAAGGCTGTTTCTCCGATGACAGCATTCTCGTCGTACTCACGCAGGGACTGGAGACGGAGCTTCCGGACTCTCTTGTCCTCTGTAAAGGCGGGTCGATCGTCCTGCCCCTGCGGATGCGCAGCGGCACACCGCCATATCGATATCAGTGGACTCCGCCCGGCACACTCTCGGCAACGGACGTACAGCAGCCCGTCGCGACAGCTGACACCACGCGCTGGTACCATGTGTCGGTGTGGGACTCCCTTGGCTGCACGGGGAAAGACAGCGTCCTCGTCGTGGTCGGCGAAGATCTGCTCACATCCCTGCCCGATTCTCTCATCATCTGCCCCAACACCCCTGTGACCCTGCCGCTGGAAGTGACAGGCGGGAGCGGGGTGCTGCAGTTCGAATGGACGCCGGAAACCGATCTGAGCGATCCCAGCGTGCAGAAGCCCGTCGCGCGGCCGAAGCAGGTGACGACGTATCACGTCCATGTATGGGATGCCTTCGGTTGCGATGCGCGCGACAGCATCACGGTGGCATTCTATCCGAAATCGGAACTGGACATTGCGATCATTGGCGCCGCGACTTTCTGCGAGGGCGACAGTGCGTTACTGCGCGCGACTCCAGGCTACCGCTCCTACCGCTGGCACACTCCCTCGCGGATCATTCCCGACACGGGAAACACGATCATTGCCCGGGAGGCCGGGCGGTATTCCGTGGTCGTGACGGATTCCAACGGCTGCGAAACGACCTCCCTGCCGGTGACAATCTCCACGTACCCTGCATTCCAACTACCGGTGACGGTGCATGGCACGCAGCCTCTGTGTCCTGGCGACAGCCTCCTGCTCGAGGCGGCTTCCGGATACGAAGACTACGTCTGGACCGATGATTCTGGCCGTGTCATCGGTACAGGGCAGCGTATCACCATCGGCCGTGCCGGCACGTACCGCGTGGCCGCGCGTGACAGCAGCGGCTGCATCGGCAGCAGTCAGCCGGTGATCATAACCGTGGCGGCACCGCCCGTGTTCGACATCGCCGGACCGCGGATCGTCTGCCTCGGCGGGATGCATGAATATTCCACACTGTACCGCGCACGATGGACCTACCTGTGGTCCGTCACGGGAGGAGACATACAGCCCCCGACGGACAAACAGGCGGTGCGCATCCACTGGACCACACCCGGCAGGATGACCGTGCGCCTCGTGGTCCGGGATAATCAGACCGGCTGCTCCGATACCGCGACCTTCACGGTCGACGTGATCACGGCACTGCAGCCGAAAATTCTCGCTGATGGTCCGACGGTGTTCTGCGAAGGCGACTCTGTCCTCCTTCGCTCGCGTGAAACCCACGAGCTCTCGGAATGGCGCGACAGCAGCGGCAGGATTCTCGGCAGCGGTTCGTCCCTGATCGCGAGAACGGGAGGCATGTACTACTACCACGCCTCGACGCTGGACAGCTGCAGCGGCGTCGACAGCATTTTCGTCACGGTCATTCCCTCCCCACGCCCGGAAATCCTCGGTCCGATCGATATCTGTCTCGGCGATACCGTCATGTACCGGCGTTCGTCCGGCGGTGGGGAGATCCGCTGGGAGGTGTCCGGAGGCACGATGCTCGCTAGCGATTCAACCAGTGTGACGGTCTTCCGCGGCACTCCGGGGGTGATCACGATCGTCGTCACGGAGACATCAACCGGCACCGTGCCGCCGTGCGTCGGTTCCGATACGCTGCGTGTCATCGTGCATCCGCTGCCCGAACCGGGTCTGACGCTCTTTCCCGACTCCGTCATCTGCGCCGATGACTGGGTCACGCTTACGGCTGCAGCAGGCCAGGCGCGGTACATATGGACCACACCGTCGGGTACGATCGACACCTCAGCGCACCAGCTGATCGTCAATGAACCGGGCACATACTCCGTGACCGTGATTTCCGCCGAAGGCTGCAGCGCGAGTTCGAGACCGGTGAATATCACGGTGCTCCCCGTCCCGGAAGTGCTGATTGAGGGCCCCGTCTCCATCTGCCGTGACGGTATCGGATCGTACATCGTCCGCGGACTCACCGGAGTCACCTACCGCTGGTCGGCCGCGGGAGGGACGATGGTCTCCGACAGCACTGCCGATTCCGTCGACGTGCGATGGACCAACGCAGGCACCGGCATGGTCACGGTGCTCGTGGACAACGGATTCTGTCCCGTCGCCGACACGCTGTTCGTGCAGGTGGGAGACACGCTGAAACCGGTGATCACCGCGGATGGTCCGCTTCGCTTCTGCCCCGGCGGTGAAGTCATTCTCGACGCAGGCTCCGGTTACGCAACCTACGCATGGACGACACCTGACGGTCCGATGTCCGGGCAGAAAATCAGTGCCGGCCGGCCCGGACGATATGTCGTTCATGTGTCCGCCGCAAGCGGCTGCGAAGGGACTTCGGATCCGGTGGAGGTGGAAATCCTGCCGGCACCGAAACCTCTCATCCTCGGTCCGGACGGACTGTGTCCCGGCGACACCGTCGTCCTGGAGGCCGCACCGGGATACCTCACCTATCGATGGGACGACGGCACGACGGGACGATTCTGCGTCGTGACGGCCGCCGGCGCACGGACGGTCACGGTTACCGACAGCAACGGCTGTACCGGGACCTCCGATCCTCACACGCTGACCTTCTACCCCCAGCCGGTTCCGCCGGTGATCACGCGACAGGGCGCGCGGCTCGTATCGTCGCCCGCAGCCTCGTACCAGTGGTTCCGGAACGATACTCTCCTGACGGGAGAAACCGGACGCGAGTGTCCCATTTCATTCCCAGGCAGCTACACCGTCGCGGTGACAAATCCGCAGAGTTGTCCGGCGATGTCCGAGGCATTCATCACCGGCTGTGTCGCCGGAACTTCCGTCATCGCGCTGCCGCATCTTGTCGCGACACCGGGTGACACGGTGGACATCACTCTGGCCATTCAGCAGAGTACATGTCTTGACGAACTCGGTGCCACGGACTTCGCGGCGGCGATCCGATTCAACAAGACGCTGCTGGTCCCGATCGAGGCCACACCGTTCGGAACCATCGAAGGCCATGATCGCATCGTGGACATCACGTCGTCCCTCGATGTGTTGCACAAGCAGTCACTGCCGCTTCGTTTCCTTGTCACGCTCGGCGACCGCGATTCAATTCCGCTGGTCCTCGAGCAATTCACATGGCTCGACGCCCCGGTTGCGGTCACCCGCATCGACGGCTCACTGCGCATCATCATCTGCAGGGAAGGCGGCGACAGGCTGTTCGACTCCGAAGGACAGGCACGGCTTCTCCAGAACAGGCCGAATCCCTTCAATGCGATGACCGTCATCGAGTTTGAGACCATAGAATCCGGAATGACGGAGCTTTTTGTCATGAACATGCTCGGACAACGCGTACGCACACTGCATCACGGTCCTCTGGATCCCGGCCGCCATACGGTGTCTTTCGATGCGTCGGATCTTCCCTCAGGACATTACGTCTGCGTGCTGCGCACGCCGCGGCTCGCGCTGCAGCGTGCGATGTCGCTGATAAAGTAGTTCCGGATCCGCACGGTTCGTGAAACGCTCCGCGGCGACCGAAGCGCCATACGGCCGAGGCACCGTCGCATCCGCGACGCCCCCCGCACTCACACTGCCCCGCGGCGTCCGAAGCGCCGTGCGCGAACGGCTGGCATCTCACGGATGTGCGTGCTATTTTCGTATCAGTCTATCCGACATATGACCTGAGACCTCCGCTGCGGTATCGTAGCCGGACGTCGCATTCTTACGGACTTCCTCATCCTCATTTCAGGAGGCGATCATGTACAGAATCTGTACCCTGTCCGTTATCCTCGCGCTCGGCGTCTGCCTGAGCCTGTCAATCGCGCAAACCCCCGAATACCTGACCGTCCTGCATCTCAACGATACGCATTCCAATCTCGCCGCGGGAGCGCCGCGTGATGCGGAAGGCAATCCGACTGTGGGAGGCATCGCCCGCGCGGCGACCATCATCGCAGCGGAGATGATGGTTAATCCCAACGCCCTCACCCTGCATGCCGGGGATGCGTTCATCGGTGATCCGGCTTATAACCTCAATATGGGCACGCTGGTGCAGCCGGAGCTTCAGCTGCTGCTCCAGCTCGGTGTCGACGCCATGGCCGTCGGCAACCATGAGTTCGACCTGGGTCCCGATCCGCTGCTCGGATGTCTTGCCGCGTCGTTTCCCGCCGGGGGATTCCCGCTCCTCTCCGCCAATCTCGACTTCAGCGCAGTTCCCCAGCACGCGCTGCAGTCGTTCATCGCACCCAACATGGTCAAGCAATGCGGCGCGGTGAAAGTCGGCATCTTCGGCATGACCACGCCGGAGGTCGAACTTATCGGCACGGCGGCTCCGATCGTTGTTTCCGACGATATCTTCGCCATCGCGGCCGCGCAGGTCGCCGAACTGCAGGGCCAGGGCTGCGACGTCATCATCTTCCTCTCCCATCTCGGCATCGGGACGGACAGGCTGATCGCGGCGGGCGTTCCCGGGATCCACCTCATCGTCGGAGGACACAGCCACGCAGCCCTGACAGCCGCGGAAGAAGTCCCGAATACCGGCGGTACGACCTATATCGTGCAGAGTGGTGAGTTCTACCGG
>CAZWNO010000051.1:2949-27399 GCA_964635845.1 uncultured Chromatiales bacterium | reverse complement strand
ACCCCTTCTACAACAGGATCGACTGGCGCGGGAATGTCGGTCTCGACATGAAGATGGGACTTGGTCCAAACCTCACGCTCGACGTGACAGCGAATCCCGACTTCGGGCAGGTGGAAGCGGATCCGGCGGAAGTCAACCTCTCCGCATACGAGACATATTACAGCGAACGCCGTCCGTTTTTCATCGAAGGCAATCAGCTCCTGAGCGGCGAAGGACCTGAGTACTTTTATTCACGCCGCATCGGCGCACCGCCCAAGATCGGCACCTCCGCCCCGTTCAGCGATCAGCCCGTGAATGCGACCATCCTCGGCGCGGCGAAGCTGTCGGGACGCCACGCATCCGGCTTCTCCGCCGCGGCACTGACGGCGGTGACACAGCGGGAGTACGTCGAGACCTACGAGCCGATCTCCAACAGGTACACGGAACAACTCGTCGAACCGCTGACCGGCTACGGCGTCATGCGCGCACAGCAGGAATTCGGCAGCGAGGCGTCCACGATCGGCGCGATGCTCACCGGCGTGCAGCGTGATCTCAATACTCCTGTAGCCGAGGCACTGCTCTCGCGGCAGGCGGTGAGCGGTGGATTCGACTGGAGGCTCCGCTTCGATCAGGCCACATATGAGTTCTACGGGTACACGGGCTTCAGCCACATCAGGGGCAACGCGGAAGCGATCGCACGCGTCCAGCGCAGCAGTGCGCATTACTACCAGCGACCTGATGCCGACTATATTGACTACGATCCCGCGCGGACCAGCCTGACCGGTTATACAGCAGGGATCAACCTCGAGAAGAAAGGCGGGAAACACTGGCTGTGGGGATTGGGCGGCGCGGCCGAAACCCCGGGCTTCGAAATCAACGACGCCGGGATCCTGCAGACAGCCGACGACATCGACACCTGGGGTGAGATCGCCTACCGTGAAAACACGCCCGGCGGTCTCTATCACAATTACCAGGTGGAGCTCTCCGCGTCGAACGGATGGAATTTCGGACTGGTGCGCCAGTTCACGAATATCGGTATCGCGCTGACCACCACGTGGAAAAATTTCTATATCAGCGAATTGGAAATCGACTACGGCAGCGGGGCGCTGAACGATCATCAGACGCGCGGGGGACCGCTCATGAAGAGCGGAGCCGGATGGAGCGTCTATGGATCGCTGAGCAACAGTTATTCCGACGATCTCCGGTGGAATGCCTGGAGCGCGCTGTTCGGCGACGCCCTGGGTTCCTCCAGCTGGTCGGTGGGAGGCCTGCTGAGTCTGCGCACACGCGGCTGGCTGGAATTTTCCGTCGAACCCACGTATACCCGCAGCATCAACACGCGCCAGTATGTGATGACGACGGATAACGGTCCGTCCGAGACCTTCGGTCGCAGGTATGTTTTCGCCTCCATCGATCAGGGCACATTTTCTGCCCGATTCCGCTGCAACCTCGCATTTTCTCCCGATCTCACGCTCGAGCTGTATGCCGAACCCTTCGCCGCGAGCGGATCATACAGCTCATTCGGCGAGCTCCCGGCCGCCGGAAGCGATCTGCTGCGCACGTATGGAAAGGACGTCGGGAGCAGCATCAGCTTCGATGCGGCGAATGCCAGCTACCATGTCACGGACGAACGCGGCACGTTTGACATTCCCTACCCGGATTTCAATGTCCTTTCCTTCCGCAGCAACATCGTCCTTCGCTGGGAGTGGGTGCGCGGAAGCACCCTGTTCCTCGTCTGGCAGCAGAATCGTTCCGGTTATGAAAGCGACGGGACGCTGATCGGACCGCGCGACCTGTTCCGGTCCTTTGACAGTCCCGGCAACAATTTCATCGCGCTGAAAATGACGTACTGGATTCCGCTGACCTGATGTTACGAAGGCCGGAATTTCTTCCGGCCTTTCGATTCCTGCCTCCGTCATCCGCCCGGGTGCGCGCTATTTCTCCTCTGAAAGCACCTGGAGCACCGGAGGATCCGCATTGACGATGACCACCGTGTAGCGATAGTCGTTCTGCACCTCGAAGGTCACCGTGGGATCGGAGCTGACCGACTGTATGCTGGCGGTCGCGATCCAGTTCCCCTCCTGCACCGTCACTTCAGCACTTGTGGTGTTGGCGAGGACGTCGTTGATGTTGATAGTATTCCCCGCAGTGGGTTTCAGCTGCACATTGGCTTTCACATCGAGATCGTTGCGCACGCGGACGCTCGGGTCTTCCTCCGAGCAGGCTGTGACAAACACGGCAATGAACATCATCATGAAAATTTTCAGGTATCGCATTTCCGTTCTCCGGTGAAGTGAGATTATAAACGTATTTTACCGGTTGTCGGGACAAAATACAATGTCGACGTCGAGTCGCTGATTCCTCCCGTATCCGTCCTTCCTCCGTTTCTCCACCGCTGGTTCGAACCAATGAATAATCCTGCCGACGCACAGAAAAAGAATCCGCTCCAAGAACTCGTCGAACCCTTCATCGCCTTCATCCATGCGCCTCGCGCGCTCTGGGGCGTCAACCTGACCTACCTTCTCGAAGGCCTCTGCTATTTCGGCATACTCACCCTGCTCGCCATCTACTTCAATCGGGAAGTGGGTCTGACGGATGCACAGGCGGGATGGATCGTCGGCGCTTTCACCGGAGGCATCACCCTGGCCATGTTCTTTTTCGGGGAGCTCGCGGACCGCTGGGGCGTGCGCGCGGCGCTGGCACTGTCGCTCATGCTCATGCTGTTCGGACGCATCCTGCTGAGCGGAGGCGCGATGCTCGAGGGTGGCGGACTCTGGTCGCCGGTGTTCATCGCATCGATCGGTGGTCTGTTGCTCGTCGTGCTGGGCTACGGCATGTACATGCCGGCCGCGTATCTGGCGGTACGGAAATTCACCAGGCCAGAAACCGCGGCCATGGGGTATGCGGCGCTCTATGCGGTCATGAATCTGGGAGCGTTCCTTCCGGGAATCATCTCGCCGCCGGTCCGCGCAGCCTTCGGTATCACGGGCATTTACTGGGTGTACACCGCCCTCACCGCGGTCTCCGTCACGCTGCTGCTGATGATCACCACGAAAGCGAGCGTAAAGGCTGCACTGCGAATGAGCGCAGACATCGCGCATGGCGTCTCCGCGAAGGAAGAGACGAAGGACAGTCGCCCGTTCGAGCTGCGGCGCTGGTTCCGCGAGCACCCGCTGCGCGATACGAAGTTCTCCTTCTTCATCTTCATCCTCATCCCGGTGCAGACCTTGTTCGCACATCAGTGGCTGACGCTGCCGCAGTATGTGGACCGCGCGTTTGAACCCTGGGTCAGCCAGAACATGGAGTTCTTCGTCAACCTCAATCCTCTGCTGATATTCCTGCTGACACCGCTCGTCGCCGCCCTCACCAGCAAGGTTGACGTGTACCGCATGATGATCATCGGTACGCTGGTGATGGCCGTGCCGACCTTCCTGCTCGCGCTCGGTCCGCACGTCCTGCCGCTGATGATATACATCCTGCTGATGTCCGTCGGTGAGGCGATGTGGCAGCCGCGATTCCTTCAGCTGGCCGCGGAGATCGCGCCCGAGGGGAAGACCGGGCAGTACATGGGCATTGCGCAGTTCCCGTGGTTTCTGACCAAGCTGCTGACGAGCATTTATTCCGGCACGATGCTGGCGCATTACGTGCCCGAGACGGGAGTCCGGAACAGCGAGACTCTGTGGCTGCTCTACGGCGCGATCGCGATGGTGTCGCCGATCTCCCTGTTCCTGGCGCGCCGCTGGATGGCGGGGAAACTGAAAACCTCGGCAGTCGGATCGGCCTCCTGAATCCCGGCCGGCACATCCGATATTCATACACGCATATCCGCAATAACGGACAACGACATGAACGCTCCGAAGACCGCATGCATTTTCGTCCTCTCCCTCACGCTCTGCGCCGGCGCGGCCGCGCAATCCCCCGCGCTGCATCAGCGGCTGGCGGGCACCGCATTCCTCGACAACGCATCGCATGACATGCTCCGGCGTCTGAGCGACGAGGCGGGGGGTCGATGGATCGGCTCGCCGCAGAACGAACACGGGATGCGGATCCTGATGGAAGAGCTGCGTGCGCAGGGACTCACGCCGCGGCTCGAGACCTTCTCCGCTCCAGGCTGGGTGCGCGGCGAGGACGAGGTGCGGATGCTCGCTCCTTCCGACCGTGTCTTCCGGGCCGTCGCGCTCGGGTATACCGACCGGACGCCCGCGTTCGAGGCCGCGGTTTCCTGGGTGAATCGCGGCTTCGCCGAGGATTTCGACAGCTGCGACATCGCCGGACGCATCGCGCTCGTCACGCAGGAAGGCATATCAGGAAAGGAATCCCCGCTCCGCTCGGAGGTGATCCGCCGCGCCGCTCTCGCCGGCGCACGCGCGGTACTGTTCGTAAACGAGAAAAAGGGCGGCCTCACTCTCTGCGGCATGGGGAATTTCCAGGGCGATCCCGCCGGCGTTCCCGCGTACAGCATCACGTGGGAGGAGGGGCAGCGCCTCAAGCGGCTGCTCGACCGCGGCGTGCCCGTTCGAATGCGCATTACGACTGCCTCCCGCTGCACCCCCGTGGAGAGTGCCAACATCGTCTGCACGCTCCCGGGAAAGACGGATGAAAAAATTGTGGTCGGCGCGCATTTCGATTCGTGGGATGTCGGTCAGGGCAGCGTCGATAACGGGGTGGGAACCGCGGTGCTGTTCGATGTCGCCCGTATTCTCGCGGCCGTCGCTCCTGTGAATGAACGGACGATCGAGTTCGTGTGGTTCAATGGCGAGGAAATGGGTCTCTGGGGTTCACGCAAATATGTCGAGGCGCACCGCGGCGACAGGATCGCCGCCATGGTCAACATGGACATGACGGGAAGTCCGCGGGGATTCAGTGCGATGGGCAACGATCAATTCCTGCCGTTGCTCAACGAACTGGTCGCCGAGTGCCGCGGCTATGAGATGAGCCGGGGCGTCGTCAACGCGCTCTGGACCAACAGCGATCACCAGCCCTTCATGCTCGCGGGCATACCCACCATCACGCCGCTCGGACATCTCGATCCCGGGACGGTCGCCACCTACCATGATTTCGGCGACACCTTCGATCTCGTCAACAAACGCTACCTCTCTGAGACTGCCGGCGTCGTTGCGATCCTGACCCATGAACTCGCCAACCGGACGTCCATCCCCTGTATTCGCCGCACCCCCGAGGAGACGAAGGGATATCTCCGGAAAGGGAATCTCGAGGAACGCCTGAGAAAACAGGGTGAATGGCCATTCGACGAGTAGCCGGTCGATGCGCACGGTGCCCGGTCGATGGCACGATGGCCGGGCCGATGGCACGCGGCGACGCACGTCGATGGCCGGGCTGATGGCACACGGCGACGCATGTCGATGGCCGGGCCGATGGCACGCGTCCCAACGGGCACGCGTCCCAACGGGCACGCGTCCCAACGGGCACGCGTCCCAACGGGACGTGTGCCCTACCGTCTGCGGTTGATAATTGCCATGATGTAGGGCCGATCCAACGGATCGGCCATCCCACCCCGACACCCGGTTCACGCTGTGACGCCGGTTTGACAAAACGCATCCGGCCATCGGAACGCATCCGGCCATCGATACGATCCGCCATCGATACGATCCGGCCATCGACACGATCGTTTATCGACACGATCGTTTATCGACACGATCGTTTATCGACACGATCCGTCATCGGAACGATCCGGTATCCGCGATTCCGCCTTCAGCGCGGATATACACAAACGGCGATCCCGATGGATCGCCGTCTGCTGATGCAATTTGCGTGTGACGATCAGCCCAGTTTTTTCTTCAGGATCGAAAGCAGTGTTTTAGGGTGAATCGGTTTCTGGAAGACGCCATCGAGACCGAGCGCCTTGTAGTCGGTGTTGTCGTCGAGACTGTCGCCGACGGAGCTGAGCATGAACAGCGGGACCGTATTGCCAAGGACTTTCATCTCCTTCGCGAAATTGATGCCCGAGTCCACTTCTTCCATCATCAGATCGACCAGCAAAAAGTCAGGCGTGTTTTCCTTGTACTTCCGGAGACCTTCTTCGGCACTGTGCGCTTCGACCATGTCGTACCCGTAGGCTTCGAGGATCATGCGCACGGCATCGAGCATGTCCTGATCGTCGTCAAGGTACAGGATCACGTGTTTACCGTCGTTCATTGTGTTTCTCCATGTATAGAATTCTCGTGTTATCCAATCACGCGCGTCCGTGCCGTCAATTCGCAACCGGCAGCATCTCCAGCAGCCGGGGTTCTTCGATGACCTGACGCATGTATGCGATCGCCTTCTCGAGGTTCTCCGTCGCACGCGGAGACAGCCCCTCGCCGAATTCGTTGAACTCGTACCCGCGGATGCCGAGGATGTAGGCGCGGGTGGACGCCCGGAAGAGCGTCTGCGCCATGTGAAGGAGAACGCCCGGTTCCACGCTGTGGCTGCTGAAACTCAGGGCTTCCTTCGGCTGCACTTCCTCGACATAAAACGGCTCCTGACCGTCGACCGCCGCGTCGGCAAATATGACGATGTCGTGTTTGGCGACTGCGTCGGCATCCTCGACGGTCAGCTGATAATCGGCGTCAACCGTGAGCCCCTCCGCGCCGCAGCCTTCCATCGCGGCAGCCAGCGCGGGGCCGAGCCCGTCATCGAGCCGGCCGGGATTCCCGTATCCGATCAGCAGTATGCGACGAGTACGGTCCATCAGGTGCTCTTCTTGGCAACCTCGTTACCCTCGTGATCCACCAGGCGGACGACGAGCGGCATCCTGCCGAGCGCGTGGGTCGCACAGGACAGGCAGGGATCGTAGGCACGGATGGCGACCTCGATGTGATTGAGTAGGCCCTCGGTGATCTCGGGCACGCCGGAAATATGATCCATCGCCACTTTCGAGACGGCGCGGTTCATCGGCTCGTTGTTGCTCGTCGTCGATACGATCAGATTGGCCATGACCACCTGGTCGTTCTCGTCCACCCGGTAATGGTGGAACAGCGTGCCGCGCGGAGCTTCGATCAGGCCGACGCCCTCGGGCCGGCGGTCGCCCTTGACGAGCAGGTCGGTGCCCTGCAGATCGGAATCCTCGAGCAGTTCGCGGATCTTCTCGATCGAATGCAGATTCTCGATCATGCGCGCCCAGTGATACGCCATGGTGAGGTTGTTCGGCTTCCCGTCGGTCACCGCCATGAATTCCTTGCGGGCGGCCTCGGCTTCAGGAGTGTCGATGAAGTCGCATGCGTTGACGCGCGCGAGCGGACCGACGCGATACCAGCCGTTTTCCGGACCGAGCGATTTGATGAAGGGGAACTTCATGTACGACCAATCGAGGTAGTTCTGATAGTCGATCTGGTCGAAGATCTTGTTGCCCTGTGCATCGATCGCGCGAAGATTGCCGTGGTAGAGATCCATCGCACCGTCACGGCGCACCAGCGAAACATGGTTCGAGTCGAACGACCCGAACGGCGCCACGGTCGCGAGATTCTCAACGGTATAATCCCTGGCGATCTTGAGGGCGCCGCGGGCCCAGACCGTCATCTGGTCGATGTCTTTGAGAAACACATCACGTTCGGCGATGGACAGGTTCTTGTTCACGCCGCCCGGGATCGCGCCCGTGCCGTGAATCTTCTTCCCTGCCGTCGCCTTGATGATCTCCTGTCCGTATTTGCGCATCATCACGCCCTGCACCGCGAGATCGGGGTGCTTCGCGATCACGCCGATGACGTTGCGGATCGCGACGTCGGCGCCGAAACCGAAAAGAAGATCCGGAGATGCGAGATGGAAGAAATGGAGCGAATGGGACTGGAACATCTGGCCGTAATGCATGAGACGGCGCATTTTTTCCGCTGTCGGCGTCAGCGTGTCGACGCCGACGATGAGGTCCATCGCCTTCGCGGCCGCGAGGTGATGGCTCACCGGGCAGATGCCGCAGAGACGCTGCACGAGCACCGGGGCTTCCCAGTACGGGCGGCCCTGGATGAAGCGCTCGAAGCCGCGGAATTCCACGATGTGCAGCCGCGCCTGTTTGACCTTGTTCTGTTCGTCGAGCAGAATCGTCACCTTTCCATGCCCTTCGACGCGGGTCACGGGTTCGATGACTATCCTCTTCAGATCATTTGTATTGAGCACGATTCTTCTCCTGTTCCTGGCTGTGAAAGATTCCGGGCGGAATTAGTCATATTTGATCAGTTCGTACGGCAGATCCAGCGGCTTGTCGGTCAGGAGCGCGACCAGCGCCTGCCAGATCGTTTCCGCCGGAGGGGGACAGCCGGGAAGGTGGTAATCCACTTTCACCACCTCGTGACAGGGGTACACCCTGTCGAGGAGGAGCGGGATCTCGGGATCATTGGGGATTCTGCCGCCCGGATTGTGCACGCTCGGACCGTTGAGATACGCTTCCTCGAGGCACTCGTTCAGAGGAATGGTGTTGCGCATCGCGGGGAGCCCGCCGTTGATCGCGCAGTCACCCAGGGAGATGAGGATCTTGCAGTGTTTGCGGAAGTCCTGCAGCACACGGACGTTCTCCTCGTTCGCACATCCTCCTTCGACGATGCCGACGAGGCACTCGCCCGTGAATTCCTTGATATCGTCAATTGGCGATTTGTCGAAATCGATCAACTCCACGAGCTGGAGGATGCGATCGTCAATGTCGAGGATCGACATGTGACACCCGAAGCATCCGGCCAGGGACGTGGTTGCAACTTTTGGCTTTGCCATGATTCTATCCTGCTCCTTGGTCATTGTTTATTTGCTTCGATGTCCGAGCCGATCGGCTGGTGGTCGTACTTGCGCTGACCCACGGGGATCGCGTACCCGACATGCTTCCTCAGGATCGCACCGACGGGACAGACCTCGACGGCCTTGTCCGCGATGTTCAGATTCGTATCCGACAGCTTCGCCTTCGCATTGATCGCGATGCGCTTCTTCGGTCCGCGGCCGACGAACTGGAAGACATTCTTCCCATCGAGATCGCGGGAGGCGCGGACGCAGCGCGCGCACAGCACGCAGCGGTTGCGGTCGATGAACACGTCCTTGTGCGAGGCATCGACGTCGCGATCGGCCGGATACATGTACGGGTACTTCGGCGCTGTGATGCCGAAGCGATATGCGAGCGCCTGAAGCTCGCAGTTGCCGCTCTTTTCGCAGAACATGCAGAAGTGGTTTCCTTCCACGAAGAGCATGTCCACGAGGTTGCGGCGGAATTCGAGCAGCTCGGGGGTGTCGTTCTCCACCATGATGCCTTCGGCAATGGGCTGCGTGCAGGCGGACTGGAAGCGGCCATTCACCTTTACGGTGCAGATCCGGCAGCTGCCGAATGCGGGGAGCCCGTCGAACGCGCACAGGCGGGGGATGTAAATCCCTACCGCATCCGCGGCCGCCATGATGGTCTGTCCCGGCTGGCCCTGCACTTCGACCCCGTCAATTTCGAACGTGATTGTATTGTCGCTCATGGTCTTTTTCCGTTTTCGTTCATTGATGGATTATTCGGCGAAATGCATGGACGGCCGGCCTGCGATTTCCTTCGCGACACCGAGCGCTTTCTGAATGTCGAAGGTCGGCTGGAAGGGCTGGTCCTCCCGGACGAGCGCTTCGTAAAGCGGGCGGAAGTTCTTCAGCGAAGTGAGAATCGGATTGGGTGAGGTCTGACCGAGGCCGCAGCGGCTCGTCGATTTGACCGCCTGCCCGAGTTCTTCGAGATAGGTGAGGTCGGCAGGCTCACCCTTGCCCTGCAGGATTTTTTCGAGCCGATCCTTGAGCAGGACGTTCCCGACACGGCACGGCGTGCAATACCCGCAGCTCTCGTCGACGAAGAACTCCATGAAATACTCGACCACCTTCAACAGGTCGCGATCGGGACCGAACACCATCAGCGCGCCGCCCGTCGCCAGGTCATCGTAGCAGATGGTGCGATGGAACATGTCCGGACCGATGAGCTGACCGCTGGGGCCGCCCACCTGCACCGCGGCTGCGTTCGTTCCGCCTGCCATCTCGAGCACGTCTTTCATCGAAATGCCGAAGGGCACTTCGTAGACGCCCGGCCGACGCACGTCGCCGCTGATGCTGAGGAGCTTCGTGCCCGTGCTCCCCTTGGAACCGATCTGCGAAAACCACCCCGCGCCCTGGTCGAGGATGCGTGCGACGCAGCAGAATGTCTCGACATTGTTGACGGAGGTCGGGCAGCCTTGGTAGCCTTTCTGCGCCGGGAAGGGCGGGCGGTTCTTCGGATCGCCGCGCAATCCCTCGCAGGAGCTGATCAGCGCGGTCTCCTCACCGCAGACGTACGCGCCCGATCCCATCTGTATGCGAATATCGAAATCGAATCCGGCCTTGTCCATCACGGCCGTACCGAGCATGTTCATGTTGCGTGCCTTCTGCAGCGTGTCCTCCAGATACGGGCGCAGGTACGCGTATTCGCCACGGAGGTAGATGATCCCTTCCTGCGCGCCGATCGCGTAGCCGGCGATCGCCATGCCTTCGATCAGCAGTTCGGGACGCTCGGTCAGAATGACGCGATCCTTGAACGTACCAGGTTCGCCTTCATCCGCATTGCAGATCACGTACTTCCGTTCACCGGTCGCAGCACGGGTGAAGTCCCATTTCATTCCTGTCGGGAAGCCCGCTCCGCCGCGACCGCGGAGACGCGCGGTCTTGATGTCGCGGATCACTTCGTTCGGACTCATGGCCAGGGCCTTCTTCAGCGCGCGTCCGCACTCGAGGGGTGCGAAAATGACCTCGCCCTGCTTGCGAAGATTGTTCGAGACGCTTGCGCTGACGAAAGGATGCGAATTGCATCCATCGCCCAGCCTGCGGCGGAGACGCTCGGGAGCGATACCGGCTCGCAGCTGCTCGACGATCTCGATCGCACCGTCGCGCGAAAGCTCCGTGAAGATTTCGTCACGGACCATGATCGCGGGGGCCTGGTCGCACATGCCGATGCACGGCGTCGTTTCGAGCGAAATGAGGCCGTCTGCCGTGGTCTCGCCGACACCGATTCCCAGTGCGTCGCAGAACGTCTGCTTGATCCGCTCGAAGCCGAACATGCGGTCGATGATATCGTCGCACAGGCGGATGACGACCTTGCCCTTCTGATCCTCCGAGAGGAATGCGTAAAACGAAACGACGCTTTCCACCTCGACCCGATGGGTGTTGACCTGTTTGGCGATTAGATCCATCGCGTCATCAGAAATGCAGCCGAGGGTCTCCTGCAACTCCCGCACGATGTCCATCATGCGAGACTTGTCGTTGCCGAACCCCTCACAGACGGTCTTGACAACCGTTTTCAAATTTTCTGACATCCAAATACCTCTCTGGTAACTCACTGTGATTGGAGCGCGATCTCAGATAAAGAGATTTCTTCATACAAATCTATTGATCATGAAAAGGTTATCCAAACATTCATGAATAATTTCTCGATTCGCCACGGATCGCTGACGTCGGACACCGCCAGCCGTTCGGCAGGAATGGCGAATCCGGACGTTATGCCACATATTTATCGGTTATTTCCGCCTTCCGGCGCAACAAAAAAAAGGCCCCGGAAAGGGGCCCTCTGGAATCATGCGCGCGATGCCAGGTGCTTCAGGGCGCGAGGATGAGCGTTTTCGTATACGGTGCGCAGTCGGCACCGATGATGAACTGGAATTCGCGCGTGGCGTAACCGGTCTTCAGCACGCTGGCGCCATAGTCACCCTTGCAGAGGCCGTCGAAGATGGCGACACCCTGCGCATTGGTTTGTGCCGTCCGCAGCACCGCGCCGTTGCGCCATACTTTCACGGTCGCACCCTCGATCGGGGCGCTGCTCGAATCGGTCACGGTCACGGTGAGCACGCCGGTGCAGCAGATTCCGGTCAGCGTGGCTTCGCGCGTGACCGGATTGCAGTTCTGGTCGATCGCGAAGGATCCGTCAGCCGGTGTGTATCCATCCTTGCTGATGATGTAGACGTACTCGCCGGCACAGAGACCATCGACGACGATGCGGCCTTCGGCGTTCGTGCGCGGATCAGCTATCGCCGTGCCGCCTTTCTTGATGATGACCGTCGCGTCGGGAATCGGATTTCCGTTGCCGTCACGAACGACGAGCGTGAACACGCCGCTGCAGCAGACACTGTTGCCCTGCATGGTCCTTTCTCTCGTCACCGGATCGCATGAGGCGTTGATCGCGAACTCGCCTTCGATCACGCTGAATCCTTCCTTCGATGCGCGATAGGTATACTCGCCCTTGCACAGGCCGTCGATGACAATGCGTCCCTCGGTGTTCGTCACCGGATCCTCGATCACCGTCCCGCCCTTCTTGACGACGACCTTGACGCCCGGGATCGGATTCCCGTTTGCGTCGCGAATGATCAGGGTGAACACGCCGCTGCAGCACACCTGGCTGCCGCTGAGTGTCGCTTCCCGCGTCACGGGTTCGCAGAGCTCGTTGATGCCGAACATCCCTTCGACGACGCTGTAACCATCCTTTGCGATGCGATAGTTGTACTCGCCCCGGCAGAGTCCGTCGACGATGATCTGTCCGTTCGCGTTCGTGACGGGATCCTCGATCACGGTGTTGCCCTTCCGCACGAGGACCCTGGCGCCCGGTATGGGATTGCCGTTCCCATCGCGCACCACAAGCGTGAAGACGCCGGTGCAGCACCCGAGACTCTCAACGACGAGGTTCTTCGTCACAGGGGGACAACCCTCTTCGATGACAAAATTGAATTCCCGATTCGTGAATCCTGTTTTCATCACATCCACCCCGTACTGTCCGCGGCAGAGGTCCGTGATCACTGCCGTCCCCGCGGTGTCGGTGAATGTCGTATGCAGGATGGCTCCGTTCCTCCAGACGCGCACCTGGGCTCCGGAGACGGAGCCGCCATTCGGATCCTTCACGATGACGGTGAGGATGCCGTCACAGCATCCGCTGTTCTCGTTCTGCAGTATTGCGGCAAGTTCGACCGGATCGCAGGTGGAGTTGATCACGAACACCGCTTCATACACACGGTAGCCGTCGACGGCAATGCGCACGGAATATTCCCCTGCGCAGAGACTGTCGACGAAGATCATTCCGTTCTCATTCGTCCGCGGATCGGCGATCACCTGTCCCGCCCGCTTGATGACGACCTGCTTGTTGACCAGGCGCTCGCCGCTCGCATTTTTCACCACGAGTCCGAGCACGCCGCTGCAGCAGCTGTCCATCGACGAGAGCTGCACGCTCATGTTGCTCAGCGCGCTGCGCTCGGACTTCGCATCCATCGAGGGATAGAATGCCGGGGCGTACCCGGCTGCCTCGATGCGCACATCGATCAATCCCGCGGGAAGCCCCTTCAGCAGGAAGTTGCCGTCGCTGTCGGTTACGGTGCGGCCGACTTCCACCCCGTCGTCGTGCCGCTGCGCGATCACATCCGCGTTGGCGACGGCATTGCTGGTGCCGGCCTGATGTACCGTCCCGGAGATGCTGTATGTCTCCGGTGCGTTTGCGTTATCGTCAGAGCAGGCGAAGATCGCGAGAGAGGCGAAGACCACAAGGAGGAATCGGAGAAACGAATGCTTCATATCGGACCTCTGGGATTGAGCCCGGCAGCGAGGTCGCCGGGTACTGTTGAGAAGGTATGAAATGCGGATGCGGATGCGGAGAATCGGCTAATTGATTCAATATACAACAACACCGGTGGCTGGAAAAAGTTACGGAAGTCCGCCATGATCCCCGCATCGTCCGCAGTGACGAGGGAAGCCGGCTGAAGGGAGAACTGCCGGGTACGGAAATGCAGCGGCCGGGAAAACTCCCGGCCGTCATGGAAATTTCGATGTGCGTGATTTCACGCGACCCGGGCGACTCCCTGGATGAGTGTCAGCGACGGACCCGCGGCGTCCTCCAGCAGATCGACGCGCTCTTCCTCGGCGATTCCGTGTTCGACGGGAGTGACCGTCGGGAGCGAGATCGTGAATTCCGATCCCATCCCCTTCTCGCTGCGCATGTCGATGCGACCGCTGTTGAGTTCCACGAACTGTCGCGTCAGTGAGAGGCCCAGTCCCAGCCCGTCGTACGGACGGTTGTATCCGATTTTCTCCTGCGAGAAAACGTCGAACACGTGCCGCTGATACTCCTCCTCGATGCCGATCCCCGTGTCGCGCACACTGACCGTGCAGTCGTTGCCCTCGCCGCGGAGGAACACTTCCACCTCGCCTTTCTCGGTGTATTTCAGGGCGTTATCGACCAGGTTGGTCACCGCCTGCTCGAGAGAATAGCGGTCGGCGTAGACATCGGCGCGGGTGAGTGTCGATTTGAATACAAGGGAGAGGCCGCGTTCCTTCGCCGTTTCATGGAATTCACGGACGACATCGCGCGTGGACTCGACAAGGTCGATGTCCTCGGGATTGACCTTGAACGTCCCGGCGCGGAGGCTGGAGATATGCAGCAATTCCTCCACGGAACGCATCAGACGGCGGCCGGCGCTCTTCATGCTCCGCGTGTACATCTCCCGCTCATCGCTGACCGACTCCCCTGCAGCGTGCAGAAGATCGACGTATCCGAGAATGACATGCAGCGGAGTACGGATTTCATGCGACATCGTCGCGATGAAGGCGTCCTTCAGGCGATCGGAATGTTCCGCTTTGTCGCGCGCGGTGATGAGGTCCGCCTCCGTGCGCCGCCGTGCGTCGACTTCGCGCCGGAGTTCCGCGTTGAGTTCCTCGAGTTCCTGTGTGCGCCTGTCCACCAGTTTGTGCAGGATGTATTTGCTACGTGACGACACGAAGAACAGCGACATCAGCAGAAGGACGATAATGACGCCGGCGATACGGAAGGCGAGAATCTGATCACCAACCACGCTCCGCCAGCCTTCCGAAGGGGCAGCGGCGAGATCCCAGTATCCGTCGAGCAGCGGAACCCTCTGCTGTTCGGGTGAGAGGCTGAAGACTGTTTCCGAACCGAAGAAGGTGCCGCGATGCTGGTCACGTGCGGCGAGGAGCAGGCTTCCGTCGTCGGTGCTGAGACCCGACTCGAGGAACAGTTCAGGGAGGTTGATCACCACGGCGGCGAGCCCGACGACCTTGCCATCGATCCTGATCGGCAGACGGGCCACGATGCCCTGCCCGCCCTGCTTGAGTTCCACGGGCCCGTCGATGGTGACGAAGTCGTTCTCGTAGGCGCGCCGCACCGAGATCGCGACCGAGGGGCGAGGATCGTTCAGCAGGTCATACCCGATCGCCGATTCATTTCCCTTGGCCGGGTACATCTGCGTGATGATCCCCTTGCGCACGATTTGTATCGCCCGTATCGCGGCGGAATTACCGCGCAGCGTCGCCGCGATGTTCTGAAATTCCTCATTCGTGAGATTCCCGGAGGGCTTCGATTCGGCGAAGCTCCGCAGTCCGTAGAGGAGCGAGATCTTGCTGTTGAGGCTGTTTCCGAGAATCACGCTCTGCCGCACCAGCTGTTCGGCGACCGTCGTCCGGACGCGGCTCTCGGCCCACCTGCCATGCACGGAGTCGAGCAGGTAGAATGCCCAGGCCATGAGCAGCAGAACCAGTGAGAACGATGTGAATTCCTTGTAGCTGTACCGAAGCATGATGCGGCCTCCGGGTGATCTCGGTTGAAGGGGCGGGTGTAGCCCCGGCCTGATGGCGGGCGCGGTCCATTTGAATGTCCGAAGGCAATCTAGTCGGGCAACATTAACAGCTCCTTAACCCAAGATGAAAAAAATGTAGGATTTCGGCAGGTTGTCCGACCGGGACTGTAACTTTTCGCTTCCAATTTTTGTCTATCTTCTATTCGCCCTGATCCTTCATTTCACGACATTCACGAACCGGAGAGCGATTATGAGAATTGTATCCCTGCTGGTGCTCGCCGCGAGCCTGTGCACCGCATCCCTCGCCATCGCTCAGAATCATCAGTACATTCTGCGAATTGAACCGGGCCCGACCTCCTCGAATGTGCTGGTCGTCCAGCCCGGTGAGGTCATACAGTTCACCGCGAAGGCCTATCGACTCGATCCCGCCGGGACGGCGACCGAGGTTCCCATCACCAGCATCCTCTGGACCGTGGATCCCGCATCGTTCGGCACGATCACTCCCCAGGGCCTGTTCACCGCCGCCGCGCAGAACAGCGCCGCTGTCCGAGGCGCCATCACGGCGATCGCGACCGTCGAAAACGGGAGCGTCACCGTCCACAGCAGTGTCGCCGCGGTGATACACGTGCAGACCCACAATGAATACACGTTCTCGGGCAACGTCAGCTCCTCGAACGGTCCAATCGCCGGGGCGCAAGTTTCCGTCATGGCCGCCGGCAATCTCCCCTTCCTCATCAGCGGGATCACCGATGCGCATGGGAACTTCCTGATCAAGGCGCCCGCGGGGACCTATGTCGTCCGCGCCGAGGCGAATGGTTATGCCGCCGAGTTCTTCGACAACGTGGCCACCATCGACCTCGCGACCCGTTTCGTAACCGATCCGGCCGTCAAGGTCATCGACAACATCGATTTTGTGCTCGGCGCGCACAGCGGTTCCATCGCCGGTGTCGTCCGTGACGAAAGCGGGAATCCTATCACGCACGCCGCGGTTGCGGTCTGGATCAATGGACGACCGGCGACGAACGCCGCCGGATCGGTATACGGCAAGGCGGTATCCGCCGCTGACGGCAGCTACCTGATCGACGCGCTGCCGCCGGGAGACTACATCGTCCGGGCGCATGCATCCGGATTCATCGCCGAGTATTACGACAATGTGGCCGTGATTGCGCAGGCGACACCGGTAACCGTGGCGACCCAACCGGTGACGGGGATCGATTTCTCGCTCGGACCTGGTGGCAGCATTTCCGGCACCATCATCGATGAGTCCAGCAACACTCCGCTCGCGCATGCGACGGTGATCGTCCGTTCGGTGAACAGCAACCTGGAACGCGGCATGCGCACCAATGCGCACGGCGTGTACCAGATCGACGGCCTGCCGCCCGACGGCTACACGGTATTCGCATCCGCGTACCATTTCATCGGTGAGTATTACGATAACGCCTCCAGCATCACGAATGCAGCCGTGGTCGCGGTCGCCGCCGGTGCATCTGTCTCGGGCATCGACTTCGCGCTGACTCCCGCTCCGATTTCGCCGCGGCGCTTCAACGGGAGAGTCACCGCCCGGAACGGCGCCACAGGATTGCTCACCGTGATCGAAGCGATCCATCCCTCGGACGGCCGCGTGATCGCCACTTCGGCCGACGCGCAGGGCGCTTTCGATTTCGGGGCCTGGGACAATTCCGTGCTCCGTGCACGCGCCCTCGGCTATGTCGGCCTCTACGCGGGCAATACACAGGACTGGAAGGAAAGCCGCATTGAAGGCGCCGCTGCGGAAATCTCGTTCCTTCTGGATCCGGTTGCCGAAAACGGCATGGCGGTACTCTCCGGTTTGGCGAAAGATGCCACGACCGGCGGCGGTCTCCCGAATGCGTGGATCTACGGAATGGATGCCGCGGGCAGCCTGTACTTCGCCGTGACCGGAACGGACGGCGGATTCAGCATCCCGAACACCGCAAACGGCAGTCTGCAGGTCATGATCGGTGAGGTCGGTTACGAAAGCGGAGAGGTGACGATGGAAGTGCTCAACGCTCAAGGCAACGGTATCGTCGCCGCGCAGCGCGCGAACATGACTTCCGCAAAGGAGCAGCCGCTGCTCCCCGCTTCCCCGACACTCTACCAGAATTATCCCAACCCGTTCAATCCCGCGACAACGATATCGTTCGCAGTGCCCGTGCGGTCGCATGTCACGATCCGCGTATTCGACCTGCTCGGCCGGCCGGTCGGGACGCTCCTCGATCAGACGGTGAGCGCCGGGACGCATCGTCTGAACTGGGATGCCTCGCGGCTGCCATCCGGCATCTACCTCTACCGCATGGAGAACGGCTCTGCCGTCCAGACTCGGCGCATGACTTTCATGAAATAAACTCCCTCCCTAACAAGACAGAGCGCGGCTGCCCGCAGTTTGAGCAGTCGCGCTTTGTATTTGCAGCACGATCGCGTTATTCGAGGTTCAGCTTCTTCAGCTTCGGTCGGATCACGATCTGACAGTACGGCGCATTCCTGTTCCTGTTGTAGTAATCCTGATGGTAATTCTCCGCCGGGAAGAACTGCTGCAGCGCAGTGATCTCCGTGACGATCGGATCATCGAATTCCGCCTGAGCCTCCCTCTTCGACGCCTCCGCCCTGAGCCGCTGTTCCTCGGAACGATAAAAGATCGCGGAACGGTACTGCGTCCCGGCGTCCGCACCCTGCCGGTTCAGCGTCGTGGGATCATGAGCCTGCCAGAACGCTTCGAGCAGTTCTTCGAAAGTGATCCTCCCGGTATCGAATACGATCCGCGCGACCTCGGCATGTCCGGTGCTGTCGCTGCAGACCTGTTCATAACTCGGGTGATCCACCGTTCCGCCGCTGTACCCCGCCTCGACGGAGACGACTCCGTCAAGGCGCTGAAATACCGCTTCGACGCACCAGAAACACCCTGCGCCGAGGACGACGCTATCCGTCCCCGGATGGCTCTGTCTGTTGCTGGTTTCCATCATCCTACTCTCCTGACTGTGTGTCTGCGTTCCCGCGCTCCCGTCTCCGGCCGTGCTATGACCGCAACCGAGGAATGCCAGTGCGAGCAGCGCGGCGAGCGCGATGCGTCTGCAGTCCATATCTGGCCCTTTCACTCGCCATTGTTGATGAACGTTAATCCCTACAAAAATACTCCGAATTCCGACAGTCCGCAGTGCAAAAATCGCGTGTGCATGTGGCAGGCTGGTCGGGCCGGTCAGGGGACGATCAGCCGGACGACTTCATAGGTGACGGCCGCGAAGATTCCGGAGAGCGGGATGGTCAGCACCCAGGCCCAGAGGATGTTGCGCGCCACGCCCCAGCGCACTGCCGACACCCCGCGCACAGCGCCCACCCCGATGATCGCGCCGGTGATGGTATGGGTCGTGCTGACGGGGATGCCGAGCATGGTGGCGAAAATGATGGTCAGTCCGGCCGAGGCTTCGGCACTGAATCCGCCGAAGGGGCTGAGCTTCGTCATGCGCATGCCGAGAGTCTTGATGACTTTCCATCCGCCAATGAGCGTTCCGAGGGCGATGAAGGTGTAGCTCAGTATGATGACCCAGAACGGCACGTGAAATTCCCCGCTGATCATGCCGTTGGTGAGGAGGACCAGCGCGATGATCCCCATCGTTTTCTGCGCGTCGTTCGATCCGTGACTCAGGCTGTACCCGGCCGCGGAAACGAGCTGCAGACGGCGGAACCACTTGTCGACGACACGCGGAGAACGGGATCGCACCATCCACATCGTCGCAACGGAAAAAACAAACGCGATGACCAAACCGAGCAGCGGCGCCACGAAAATGAAAATGACCACTTTGAAAATGCCGCTGCCGATCAGAACTCCAAGTCCACCCTTGACAATCGCCGCACCCGCGAGACCGCCGATGATGGCATGGGAGACACTGATGGGCATGCCGAAATGCGTCGCCGTGGCGGTCAGAAGGATGGCTCCGACAAGCGCGGAGAATATGACGGAATTATCGATGATGGAGGGATCGACGATTCCCTTGCCGATCGTCGCCGCCACCGTGACACCGAAGATGAATGCCGCGGCGAAATTGAAAAACGCCGCCCAGACCACGGCCTGGAGGGGATTGAGCACGCGCGTGGAAACGACCGTCGCGATCGAATTCGCCGCGTCGTTCATCCCGTTGTAGAAATCGAAGACCAGCGCCAGGCAGATGATGATGACTGCGAATGTCATGGTGCTACGAATTCTTGATGAAGATGGAGATGAGGACGTTGGCGACCGACTGGCACTTGTCGGAGGCGTTCTCGAGGATGTCGAGGATTTCCTTCTGCTTCATCAGTTCGATCGGATCGTGCTCGTTCTCGAACAGCGCGGTCATCGCCGCGCGGTACACCGTATCGGCCTGGGCTTCGAGGTCCTTGACCGCCTTGAGTTCATCCATCAGCCGCTCGTGTCCCTTCAGTCCCATGAGCACTTTCTCAAGCGCGATGATCTGATGCTCGATGATGCTGACGATTTCCTTCGCTCCTTCGATGCGCGAAGCGACCTTGAAGATATCCGTGCGCACGCTCGCCGCATTGATGATATCGCTGATGTCGTCGAGTTTCTTGATCAGTGCGAAGATATCCTCCCGGTCGAAGGGCGTGACGAAGGTCTTGTTCAGCTGCTTGACCACCTTGTGCATGATCTCGTCGCAACGCTTCTCCATCGGGATGATATCGAGCAGGATATCACGGTCGTAGGGATGATTGCTGAACAGCTGCAGCGCCATCTCAGCCATCTGGCGGATATGCGCGACCATCTCGGTGAAATAATCGAAATACTTTTCCTCTTTGGGCAGCAGTTTGGCGAACATGTGCGATGGCTCCTTGATGCGGTGGGTGACGTGGCGGATGCGCAGGGCTCGGTGGACCATGTGCATGCAAAATAGGAAAAACGAATGGCCGGAAAAACAGGACTTCGAACGGACTTGCCTCCGATTTCCACATCATGTATAATATCGTTTCGCATTCCAAACGATCGACCCGGTCCCCCATGCCGTACACACTCCCATTGCTACAGGACGCTCCCGAGCGCATCATCGAGCTGTTCAGGACGCACGCGGTGCGGCAGACCATTCCCGCCGGCGTCGAGCTGAGCAGGGAGGGTGACGGCTGCGCGTATTTCCCGATTCTCGAGCGTGGCAGCATCCGTGTCTACAAGCTGAGCAGGGACGGTCATGAAGTGACGCTGTACCGGATACGCGAGGGGGAGAGCTGCATCCTGACGCTCTCATGCATCATGCAGTCGTCGCTCTTCCCCGCGCATGCGCGTGTGGAATCGGAATGCACGCTCTACCTGATTCCCGCGAACACGTTCAAGGCATGGAGTTCCGAGGAACCGTTCTGGCGCAGTTATGTGCTCGGACATCTCTCCACAACGCTCACGCGGATTGTCGGCCTGGTCGAGCAAATGCTGTTCCGCAGTGTTGAACTGCGGATCGTCGACGCCTTGCTGGAGCACAGCAGCGAGGACCGTCCCATCGTGCAGGCAACGCATCAGGACGTCGCGAACGAGATAGGAAGCGCACGCGAAGTCATCAGCCGCAACCTCAAGGAACTGGAGCGCGAGGGATTGCTTCGACTCGGCCGCGGCGAGATCCGCATCCTCGATCGCGGCAGACTTCTCCGCAAGAGCGAATTACTGTGACGCGCGTCACAGACATTCTTCCGGCGCCTCCGTATCATAGTGCTGTCGAAACGTTGTCTCATCTGCGGCACTCGACGGTGCGCCGGCACGAAGCGCTCCAACTCCTTGCCCGGCTTTGCTCATCCGCGACGTGATGCACTGGCACACTGCTGACCCGTATTTGCTGACGATAGATTTCGTGGCGGCATCCACAGGCTCAGGATAGCCCTCGATTCAAACCCCGGTCTCCTCACCGGGGTTTGTTCTTTCCCTTTCCCGGAACTCGCAGGGCTTTCATCGCCTTGACGATGTCCGTGGTGGCGCTATCCTCCCTTTCCCTGCACTCGCAGGGCTTTCCCTGCAGCGGTTTGCATGAGTGCATTCGAAGCGCGTAATTTGCTCCGCACGGTCATTGCCATCAAAATCTCATGGCGATGCGACACCTGGCCGTTTGGGCTGGGCATTTCACCAGGACTGACAGGAAACCGATATGAGCGAAGACAATCTTTCCCTTTCCATGCAGTATCTCCGCGACATGATCGCGAAAGGCTGGACGGCCTCCGCCATCGCCAGCCAGAGCGGCATCAACCAGATCACGGTCGCAAACATCAAGAACGGCAAGGCCAGTCGCGTGACCGACAAGGTCTTCACGAAAATCGCGGCGCTGAAAAAACGTGTCGATGCCGGGCAGGCGGTTATCCCGAGGCGCGGGAGGCGGCCGGCCGCGGAATCCACGGGGGCGGCGTCGACACCGAACAGAGGCACACCGGCACGGCAGCAGCCCGCTGCTCCGCCGAACACGGCGGCCCCCGCGAAGCGGCAGGCTCCGCCGGACACAGCGGCGCCCGCGAAGCGGCAGGCTCCGCCGGACACAGCGGCTCCCGCGAAGCGGCAGGCTCCAGCGAACACGGCGGCGCCCGCGAAACGGCAGGCTCCACCGAACACGGCAGCCCAGGCGAAACGGCAATCCCCTTCCGAGCCCACGACACAGCGCGGGACGGCAAAGCCCGCCGCTGATTCGCTGGGCATCGAAGGGATGATCAGCACCGATTACGTCCCTGTCGATATCGTGCGTCTGCTGGGCATGATCGACCGCCTCATCGCGAACTTCGCCGGCGCCGTCGATGAACTCGAACAGATCCGGGCGCGGCTCAAGCGCTGATGCGCGTCACCCGGCGTCTCTCCCCCGTGTGTTCCTGACCACACAAAGAAAAACCCCGCCGAGGCGGGGTTTTTCTTTCAACCGATCGCAGGATCAATTGTTGAAGTTTTCGATGGAGTTCTGGAGAAGGGCCTTCGCGTACTTGGGATTGTGCACGCCCTTGCTGCGATCCTCGACGACGATCATCTTGTAGTTGAACAGCGCGCCGGCCTTGTTGGCGGTGAGCGTGATCGGAGCTTTATTCAGACCGCTGCCATCAGCTTCGAGGATGTTGTCGGCTACGAGCAGCGCTTCGAGCTGTCCGGCGAGCGCCATGATCTCGGTAACCTCGTTGCCGATGTCGAAGTTCTTCGCGCCCGGATGGCAAGTCACGCAGCTGGAGACGTTCATGGTGAGAGTGCCATGATAGTCATAGGCCATGCGCATCGAGTGGCCGCCGGACTCCTTGCCGTACGGAGCGCTCATGTGGCAGGTGATGCAGCCGTCGGTGACCTGCGTGGTATGCTGCGAGTTCGAGTACACGAGGCTTCCCGGAACTTCGTAGCCGCCAACGCCGAGCAGCAGCGCGCCCTGCGGACCGTGGTGCGGGCCGTAGCGGCTGGAGGTGATCGTGACGTCCGGACCGCCGACGGTCGGGAACGGAGTGGTGGGACGCGGATGGTGGCAGCGGACGCAAAGGTTCGCCTTACCGCGATCAAACATCTCGCCGCCGCCCATGTCGTACGGGGTGATGTTGGCCAGCGTATAGTCGGCCGTGCCGTAGGACTGGTGGATGTTGTGGCACGTGCGGCAGCCGATCCCTGTCGGATTGTAGATCGCCGCGGCCGTCTTGGTCGCGCCGGTCGCGAGAACTTCGCGGAATCCTTCGTGCGTGTGGCACGGGGCGCAGTCCGTCGTCGCGCGCGCGTAGTTGCCGCCGAGCGCGTGCACGGAATTTTCCCACTGGATGATGCGCGCCGTCATGTCGGTCGACATGTCATGGCAGGTGATGCACCCGGCGGTACCGGCTGCACCCGGATCGCCAGGATCACCCTTGTCGCCCTTGTCGCCCTGCGCGCCGACGGCGCCTGCCGGGCCCTCCTTGCCCGCGGGTCCTTCAGGACCTTCGCAAGCAGTGAAATAGAAGGCAAGGCAGATCACCATGAGCATGCTGGATACAACTCTCAGCATTTTGGATGGATTCATAACCTCTCCTGCATTGATGAGTGAGTTAGTGATGAGAACCTTGGTGCGGTTCATGTTGAATTTTTTCGCCTCTATGCGTGGAATCGAGAGCGCGTGGGGGGATTTGATTCTGGTATGTGTAAATGCGAACATCAACAATTGAGCATATCACATGTTATGGTCCTATTATAGCTTTTCTCCAAAGCAAATGCAAGAGCCAGGCATCGTTAATTTAAGGATTTACACGGACGATTTCGGAATTTCTCTCCCTTTTTCCCTTGCAGCTGTTCCCGGTCTTTCGTAGCTTGAAGCGATTTATATGAAGGATAGTGCTACATACCGACCCCGGGTCAACGGACAATCGCGCACGATGCTTCTGCTCCTCTCTATCTGCATCTCGCAGGCTTTCGTACCGTGGCAGATCGAGCTTCGGGCGGAATCCACCGGGCAGGCTCACATCGAACGCGACGGCAGCGGCGGGATCGGCTGCGATGATGGCAGTTGCTGCGATCACCAGAACAGTCCTACGGCATCCGGCTGCTGCAATACCGTTCCAGGAGACGCCGCTCCCGTGGGCGCCACTCCCATGGAAGCAACTCCCGGCTGCTGCGATTCGGACTGCGGCTCCGGAACCTGCGGAAGCTGCTGCAATCCCGTGCCCATGCAGTCTCCCATGCCCGCGGAATCCATCGATATCACCCATCCCTCCTGTAAGCTGACAGCTGCCCCGGAAGAGCATGTCCTTCAGGGCAGTCTCCGCACTCCCTTTCTCCCTCCCCGCGCCTGAGCGATCCTCCCATCTTTGCATTTCCCTACGTTCCATTGTCCCGGAGGACCTCATGCGTACGCTTGTTTTCACATGCATCGTGCTCATCGCCGCACTCTTTCACACACCGATCCTGCACGGGCAGGACATCAGCGGCACCGTCCGCGGCAGAAGTCCGGGGCAGGGTACTGAAACAGTGTCGGGCGCCCATGTCTAC
>CAZWNO010000051.1:0-2939 GCA_964635845.1 uncultured Chromatiales bacterium | reverse complement strand
GGAACGCGGAGCGGTGCGGTCACGGATGCCGGGGGACGGTTCGTCCTCCACGGCGAAGGGATCACCGACCGGCGAATAGTGGTGAGCCATGTCGCGTTCGAGCCGGAGACGCTCGACGTCGTGAACCGCGACCGGATTGAAATCCTGCTGGCGCGCCCGCGGACCGTCGATGAAGTCGAGGTGGCAGCGCGCGCTCCCGGAACCTTCATCGCGCCCATCGACCAGAAAACGGAAGTCATCACGGCCGAGGAACTCGAGAACGCGGCATGCTGCGATCTCTCGGGCTGCTTCGGTACGACCTCATCGGTGCAGGCCGACGCCGTCGATATCATCACCGATACGAAGCAGCTGAAGATGCTGGGGCTCGATGGAGTGTACACGCAGGTACTGCTCGACAATGTCCCGGCCCTGACTGGCGGACTCAACACGCATTTCGGTGTCAGTTTCATACCGGGACCCTTCATCGACAGGATTTTCGTCAGCAAGGGCACGAGCTCCGTCCTGCAGGGCAGCGAATCGTTCAGCGGGCTGATCAACGTCCTGCTCCGGGAAAGCGACGGCGACGAACCACTCTTCTTCAACGCCTTCGCGAACAGCATGCTCGAACAGCAGTACAACGCCTACCTCATGCGCAGCTTCGGCAGGTGGAGCGGGATGCTCGCGATGCATGGCGTGCGACGCGGAATTGCGACGGATCAAAACAGCGATGGATTTCTCGACGCACCGCTGACCGACCGGTTCTCCGTCCTGGGGAAGTGGAAGTATGACGGGACGGAGAAAGGTGTCATCGTTCGCACGGGATTGAAGTACACATGGGAGGAACGCGTCGGCGGACAGAAGAATTACGATGCGGAAGCCGAGCCCGGGAGCGGATCCGTGTACGGACAGAGCATGCGGAACGAGCGGTTCGAGGCTTTCAACAAGACGGAGTTCGACCTCGGGGATGGACAGGTACTGAAGCTGCATCTCGCGGGAAGCGTGCATGCGCAGGATGCCTGGTACGGCACGACACGCTACGAAGCGGATGAACAGGTCCTGTATGCTGACGCCGCGTGGGCGAGTCCATGGCAGGATGAACATCTTCTCACCGCCGGTGTCAGCTTCCTCGCGAATCAGCTCGACGAGACGATCGATCTCGGCAGCAATCCCCTTGCGAAAACCTATGCCGGAGCCTATGCGGCGGATGTCGTGGCTCCTGGAATCTTCGTCGAAAACAAATCCCTGTTCTTCGATGATGCGCTGACGGTCATCGCCGGGGCGCGCGCAGATTTCCGCAGCGACGAGGGCAGCGTCTTCACACCCCGCATGTTCGCCCGCTATGCTCTCGACGAGCTGACCACACTGCGCGCCTCGGTGGGAACCGCGTTCCGCGTCGCGCGGATGTTCGTGCAGCATCCGGTCGCGCTGGCGAGCTGGCGCGATATCCGCATCGATCCCGATCTCGGCGCCGAACGCGCCCTGAATTACGGACTCAACCTGACGCGGTATTACGAAGTCGGTCCGCTGACGGGTACTGTCAATCTCGATGCATATCGCACCGAGTTCTCGCAACAGGTCGTTGCGGAGTACGACGACGATCCTCGCGCGATCCTATTCAAGAACATTGAGGGCACATCGGCATCCGACAATATCATGGCCGAGATCACGGGCGATGTCGCGCCCTTTCTTTTCCGTCTGTCCTACACTTACTCGGACGTATACGAGACGGTCGGCGGCGTCCATCGCACGCTTCCGTTCACCACGCGTGACCGCGTGCTCGGAATCCTGACCGCGGCCAGCACGGACGATGCATGGCAGGGAACGATCACCGCGGAATGGCGCGGTGCGCAGCAGCTGCCTGAAACCTCATCGTATCCCGAGGAATTCCGCCTCGCCGAAAAAGGAGAATCGTATCTGCTGATTCATCTCCACCTGCAGCGCAGCTGGGAGGAGTTCGACCTCTATGCCGGAGCGGAGAACCTGCTGGATTTCCGGCAGGACAATCCCATCCTCAATGCCGCCAATCCATTCAAGCCGTACTTCGAACCGGGCTTCGCCTGGGGTCCGGTCCGTGGACGCGAATTTTACGCCGGCATCCGCGCGCGTCTCAGCGTATTCTGATCATTACGTTCGAATGGTGATCGTGCAGGGGATGCTGTGAAACGCGGCCTCGTGTCAGCCGCCTGACTTCACGAGCGCGCGTGCGCGGGCAAACACATCATCAAGTGCGGGACCGAGCAGGGCCGGATCGTCGGTCCTGCTCGGCATGTTGTCGAAGACGACGTAGGGAACGCGATGTCCCTTGATCGTGATATGCGTCGGCGACCCGGCGGATACTTCCTCCCAATCGACCTCGCGGTACAGGCGCTCGAGCTTCGCGTCGGGCAATCCGTGTTCGAGAATGCTGTCGGGACGCGCCGGATTGAAGCGCTTGCGGTTCTTGCGCAGCGACTCCTCGTACGGCACGTCGACGTAAATGATCACCGCCTTCTCGAGAATCGCGTCGCTCAGATGCGCGAAGGCCGAGGCATAGCCGCCGTGCTCGGTGCCGCGGGAGAATTCGATGACGGCACTGAAGCGGTCGTGATAGTCCTCGTCGCGCAGGCGCTTGCCGTATTCGAGACTGATGCGTTCGATGAGCAGGTCCCATTGATACTGATGCAGGAAGTAGCCATCCTTGTCCGTGTGGATGCGCGGCCGGCCGAGAATTTTCTCCAGGATCGCATCCTCCTCGAACCAGGTCCAGAGCATCGGGAAATCGTCGATCTCCTCGAACGCGCCGAGACCGAAGCGACGCAGGCGCTCGTCGACGGGAGTTTTCTTGAGGTAGTCGATGACCTCGGATTTGCCGGACGCTGGACGTCCGGCGAGGATGATGATGGGGAAAGACGTTGCCATGATATTCGACTCCAGTAGATTGCGTGGACGTGTGGAGCTGTCGATAGGTCAAGAAGTCAAAG
>CAZWNO010000050.1:0-27694 GCA_964635845.1 uncultured Chromatiales bacterium | reverse complement strand
CCCTTGCCGCGTCCGCGTTGCACGACCGTTCCTGCGTACAGCATATTGATGCGATCACCGAGACTCGCTTCTTCCTCCAGGAGCGCCGCCGCCTGTTTGAGTGTGTGCAGGCTTTCCCCGGTGAGCATCGATTCATCGATCATCAGCTCATGCGATTCAATGAGGCGGATATCCGCCGGGACTTTCGCCCCCGACTCGAGAAGAACGATATCCCCGCACACCAGTTCGGTAGCGGGCAGCGTGGCTTGCGCGCCACCGCGGAGCACCCGGGCGGTAGGCGAGGTCAGCTCCTTGAGCGCCCGCATCGCCGCCTCGGCTTTGGTT
Organism: uncultured Chromatiales bacterium; assembly: GCA_964635845.1. GTDB lineage: Bacteria > Bacteroidota > Ignavibacteria > SZUA-365 > SZUA-365 > SZUA-365. The sequence goes on along the minus strand of CAZWNO010000050.1, from coordinate 27,370 downwards.
TCCTGATAGTAGCCGATGAGCGTGTTGATGATCACCACTGCGAAAATGACAATGGAGTCGGCGAGATCCGCAAGGATGGCCGTGAGAACCGCCGCGACCAGCAGGATGATGATGATCGGATTGTTCATCTGCGCGAGCAACACGCGGTACCACGGTTCGACCCTGTCGGCGGGAAGCACATTCGCGCCGTGCGCGTTGCGCGATCGCCCGGCCGCCTCCGCGCTCAATCCGTCCGATGGATCCGTCTCATAGAGTTGGTAAATCTGCTGTAAGGAGACACTGTGCCAGCGTATCATTCTTCACCAGTGAAATGAGAAAAGCACCCTGCAAAATGCAGCAAATCTGATGCAGCGCCAAAAGCCGTCGTCCCCGCATTTTGCGTTGTCGCATGTGCACCGGCACGGTTATATTACGAAAGTGGACAATGTACAGACCATATGGCAGCTGCTGCGGCGGCTTTCCGACGGGGAGATGGAGATCTCGCACTGCGCCGAAGAAATCGAGTCCGCGTTGCGACAGCAGCTGCACGTGGGAGATTATGCACGGCTTGATCTCGACCGCAGGCATCGCACGGGATTTCCCGAGGTCATCTACGCCCCGGGGAAGACTGCTGGCGAACTCCGCGGCATACTCACTTCGCTGCTGTCCCACGACCGACGGAACATCATCGTCTCCCGTCTGTCGAAGGATCTGTTCGATGCACTCTCGGATGTACATCCCGATGTCCGGTTCTACGAGCGCTCCTCGACAGCTGTCTTCGCGCCGCATCCCCCTGCGGAAACGGTTGGACGGATTGCCCTGGTCACGGCCGGCACCTCCGATCTTTCCATAGCCGAGGAAATCGAAGTGGCCTGCACCATGGCCGGAAGCGGCGTTGTGCGCTTCGCCGACGTAGGCGTGGCGGGACTGCATCGCCTGCTCTCCGTGCTGCCGGAAATCGCTTCCGCGAACGTGTGCGTATGCGTCGCAGGGATGGAGGCGGCCCTGCCGTCCGTACTCGCCGGCCTGCTTTCGATTCCCGTGATCGGCGTGCCCACATCCACGGGGTACGGTGTCAACCAGGACGGGATCAACGCGCTGCTCTCGATGCTGGGCAGCTGTGCGCCGGGAGTGCTCGTCGTGAATATCGACAACGGCATCGGTGCGGCCGCGGCCGCCCATCGCATCAATCACCTCATTTTCGCCGGAAACGATGAACAGCCTCGAAGCGACGTATAGAGGATTACTGGACGGAATCGCCAGGGAGGGCGACGCCGCCTGGCGGCATCTGGTTGCCTATTCCGGCGGAGTCGACAGCAGCCTCGTCGCGAAAGCCGTGTTCGATGTATTCCCCGGTTCCTGCGAAGCCGTCATGGCGCTTTCTCCGTCCGTCGCATCCTCGATGCGCGACTCCGCTGTCGCGCTGGCCGCGCATATCGGTATCCCGCTGCGCTTCGTCGAAACTTCGGAACACCTCGATCCCACCTACATCGCCAATGCGGGCATGAGCTGCTACGTCTGCAAGAGCAGCATCTATGCGGCGATGAAAGCGGTGCACGATGAGGCGCGGCAGACGCGGGGAGATGTGCTCCTGTACAACGGCACGAACGCAGACGATGCCGCGGATCCCACCCGCGTCGGATTATTGGCGGCGCGAGAATACAGAGTGTCCAGTCCGCTGTCACGTTTCACCAAGGAAGAAGTACGGGCGCTCTCACGGTATGCAGGTCTCCCGAACTGGAACGTGGCCGCGAGTCCCTGCCTGCGCTCGCGTCTGCATGTCGGTGTTCCCGCAACGGCCGATCATCTGCATCGCATCGAAGCGGCCGAGTATGCCGTGCGTTCGGCCTTCTCATTCGCGGAGAACGTGAACCTGCGTGTGCGGCACCTGCCCGACGGAAGTGCCATGGTGGAAATCGACGACGGACTGCTCGAGCAGGTCGATCTCGTACGATGCGGAGAGATGCTGACCGCGCTTGGCTTCCGCGGCGTCGCGAAGCGCGCCTTCAGATCCGGCAGCGTAAGCGCCGATCGTTCTCCGGTCTGAGTCTTTCTCATCAACGGATTCCGACGGCATGCAGTTTTCAGAATTTCTCGAACAACGCAGACTCCTCATACTCGACGGAGCGATGGGCACGGAGCTGCTGCGGCAGGATGTGGATCTTGCCGAGCCGCTCTGGTCGGCGAACGCCATCCTCCGCGCACCGCATCTGGTGCGTAACATGCATTTTCACTACCTCAACGCGGGTGCGGACATCATCACCACCAATACGTTCCGGAGCAACGTCCGCGCGTTGCGCAAGGCGGGAATGCAGGATCGCTGGGAGGAAGTGAACCTGCGCGCGGTCGAGCTCGCCTTCGAAGCGCGCGAGCGCTACCGTCCCGCGCGTCCCGTGCTGATTGCCGGCGGACTGGCACCGGTGGAGGACTGCTATCGTCCCGCGGATGTGCCGCCGGACGATGCCCTTCGCGACGAGCACGGGCGGCAGGCGGCGCTGCTGGCGATGCTCGGAGTGGATTTCCTGCTCGCCGAAACCATGATGACCGTTCGCGAGTCCGCGGCGGTTGCACAAGCCTGCGCCGCGACCGGGAAGGAATTCGCGGTCAGCTTCGTCACGGACCGCGGCGGGGCCCTGCTCTCGGGCGAGTCGCTGGCCGAGGCCGTCGCCGCGGTTGCGGCGTACGGTCCCGCCGCGCTGCTGGTGAACTGTGTCCCGGCCCGCGACATGCACCGCGTTTTCTCCATCCTTCGTTCTCACTCCCCGGTCCCCTGCGGCTGCTACGCGAACACGGGCGATCCCGGGTCCGCGGGCGAGGAAGCCATCCGCCGCGACGTCGACATTGAAGGATTCGTCGAGGCATCCCGTGCCTGGGTCGAGGCCGGTGCGCGGATTGTCGGCGGCTGCTGTGGCACGACGCCGGCGCATATCGAGGCGCTTGTCCTCGCGCACGTTCCCGAAACGCTCGCGTTCCAGAAAGCTGAAATCGCCGCATGGTTCGAAGAGCGCTACGGCAGGCAGCCGGAAGCGGACGACTCAACTTCCCCATCACACTGATCCACCGCCATGAATCTTCGCACATACGCATCCAGGCAGCGGCCAGACAGGCCGGTGATACGGTACCTGATCGTCCTATTTCTCTGCGCCCCGCTCGCGCCCCTTGCGGCGCAGGTGCAGAAGCTCGAACCGCTGACGCCACGCGAGTGGATCATGAGCATCGAAGGCGCCGCGACGAAGCTGCTGGACGATTTCTCCGACACGCGCTTTTCGAACGGCGGCGCGCTGACCCTGCGCCGGCATCTGCGCAATCTCGGACCGGGAAACGGGACGCTGTATGGAATGCTCGGCATCGGGTTCTACGACCTGCAGTGGAAAACCGATCGCCAGATCCTCGCCCATTACGACACCACGCGGATGCGTCTCAACGACATCCATCGCAGTTTCGCCATGCCCTTCATGCTCGAAGCGCTCTGGCGGACAACCGTGGGCACGGACGCGGAGCTGTTCATCGGCGGCGGAGTGGAGTTCACCTATTTCTCGCCGATGAATTCGAACGGGGACGCGCTCCCGAAATCGCAGGACGATTACGGGAAATGGACCGTAGGCATACCACTCACCGCGATGCTCGACTTCCTGCTCTCCGATCATTTCGCACTCACCGTCCACGCGACGCTGCATCCGCTGTTCACCGATTACCTCGACGGACTCAAGGCCGGGAGCTGGAGTGATTTCTACCTTACGACGGGAATCGGCTTCACATATTCCTTTCCCGAGCCCGACGGGGATCGCGATCACGACGGACTGATGAATCGCGAGGAGCGGCACAGCTACAGGACCGATCCGGACAATCCCGATACCGATGGCGACGGCCTTCGCGACGGCGAAGAGATCGCGCGCGGAACTTCGCCGCTGTTCCCCGACACCGACGGCGACGGCCTCAGCGATGGCGACGAGGTGCGCCGCTGGGGCTCCGATCCGCTCCGCAAGGACAGTGACGGCGACGGACTGGCCGATCTCGAGGAGACCGTCCAGGGATTGAATCCGATGCGTGCGGATACAGATAATGACGGACTTAATGACAGCGTGGAGCTCGCGCGCGGCACCGATCCGCTGCGCGCGGATACCGACGGCGACGGCCTGCCCGACGGCCTGGAGACCGTATCGAGCCCGCTGCTGAGAGATACCGATGGCGACGGTCTGGACGATGGCGCCGAGAGCGCCTACGGCCTGCGCTCCTATGACAGCGACTTCGACATGGATGGACTTTTCGACGAGATGGAAATCCGGATCGGGACCGATCCCCGCAAACCCGATACGGACAGCGACGGCGCGACGGATTACAGCGAGTTCTTCGGACTCATGAGCGATCCCCGCGATCCGGATTCCGACGGCGACGGCATCATCGACGGCAGCGATCCCACACCCCTGCCTCACACGGGCTTCAATCCCGTGCAGAAGCTCTCATGGGTGTTCATGGAGCTGTTCGGTCGCGGAAATGCCGTGGACGAGAGTTCGAAGGGCTTCATTCAAATGCTTCACCTGATACGCAGCGCTCCGCGGCAGCAGATATCGGAAATCGAAATCCAGGTTTTCGGCAAGGACATGACGGAGGCGCGTGCGCGCCGTAACGAACTCGAACCCTTCCTGCGCAAGCTCACAACGGGGTGGGATATCCCGATCATCACGGCGTATGAGTCGGTGGAGAAGACCTACTATGATGCGCGCTTGAGATATATCTGGAACTCGGGATTGGGGAGATAGGAAAGAAGGAAAGAAGGAAAGAAGGGGTACACTTGATCACTGATAATCAATCTGTGAAATCCGTGTAATCCGTGGTTACTCTTCAGTGGGGTGATGCACGGAGAATTTCCTGTGTAATCCGTGGTTACTCTTCAGTGGGGTGATGCACGGAGAATTTCACGACGACGATGGTCGCGTCGTCCTTGCGTTCCGAATTGCCTGACCAGACGCTGACACACTCCAGCAACGCGTTCTTGATCTGCGCGGCACTGCCGTCCGTGCATTCGCTGATGCAGGTCATGGCTCCCTCGAGACCGAACTGCTCTCCGCGATCGTTCTCCGCCTCGGTGATCCCATCCGACATCAGGACGCAGATGTCGCCCCCGCGGACGAAGATGCGCTCCTCCTCGAGCTGCTCGGCGAAGGCGTGACGGTCGAGACCGATGGCGAGCCCCTGCGGCTGATGCAGCGTGAACTCGCGTGCGAACGCATTGTAATGCAGCAGCGGGATATGGCCTGCGCGAAGGAAGGTTACCTCGCTGCGCAGAAGCTCCACGCGCAACGCGGCCAGGGTGACGAAGCTGCGCTTCTCGATATGGTCGAAGATCTGCGTGTTGAGGCGGACCAGCAATTCCCACAGCGACGGCTGATATGACTCGATGGTTTTCAATATCCCCTGAATGCGCGCGAGATACATGGCGGCCGAGGTCCCCTTGCCCGAGACGTCACCGATGACGAATGTCGTGGAGTCGTGCCTCGGCAGGAAATCATAGAAATCGCCGCCCACTTCATAGGCAGGCAGCGACTCCGCGGCTACGTCGATTCCGGGCAAATCGGGAATCGCCTCGGGCAGGGAGCTGAGCTGAATGCGCCGGGCCACTTCCAGTTCCTTTCGCATGCGTTCCTTTTCGCGCTCGCCCTCGTAGAAGCGCATCGTCGTCAGGGCGTCGCCGACGTTGATCGCGAGGTTGTCGAGCAGCCCGACGTCTTCCCGCGAAAAATTCGTTTCCGCCTGCTTCTCACCGAGCAGGATCAGCACGTCGACATGGGAATTCGCAAACACCGCAGTGATGAATTCCACGCCGCTCTCGGCGAAGCGGTCCTTGAGCGGCAGGCTGTCCAGGGGCTGCGAGTGCGCACGCGCGAAGAGCGTATCAAAGGATTTCAGGGTGTCATTGTCGAATTCCATGAGGCCGGCATCGATGTGCAGGCTGTTCATCGCCAGCGGGAGGAATCCGCGCCCGTCGCGCAGGGCGAAGACCGCCCCCTTCAGGTGCATGAGCGTGACGAGGTTGTTCACCACCGCCTGCGCGAGCAGGGTGGTGTCGGCATAGCTGTGCGAGAGGGCGCTGAATGTCGTGAGCGCCTGCTTGTAATCGTAGGAACCGCGGTAGAAGCGGCTGTCGAGGTACGCGCTGCCTTTGCTATACGCCCACCAGAGCAATGCGATGAGCAGGACGCCGAACGTCAGGTACAGGCGCTTTCCGAATACCAGCTGCTGTTCGGCCGACATTGACTGGAGACGGATGATCTCGACATGATCGCCTGTGATATGGAGGACCGGAATGTCCCATTCCTGAATGGGGAGCAGGTAGAGCAGCAGGAAGAACATTCCGATGGCCGCCGCCGCAAGCGCGACCGTCAGCGTGCGGTACATCGATCCGCGTCGCACGACTACGTACAGATCGAAAATGCGGTAGCGCATGATCGTCACGAAGAACAGGGCCGGGGACGCGAGTCCCAACAGGAATACCGCCTGCCACGACGTGTAACTGGTCACCGCAAGGGATCCCGCGATGAACACGAGTCCGATGATGATTGCCCTGCGGACCAGCGGAATGCGCTCCCGATACTCCACGCTCTCGTACAGGCGGTATCGCCGCTGCAATACAAGCTGCACGATGAAGAGCGCGAGCGTCGTCGGACCGAAAAGCGTGGCAGCCTTCGGAATGCCTTTCATCATGAAGATGTTCGTGACGAGTACGGCGATGAATACCACGCAGAACGGTGTGACATACACGAGCACGAGATCGGCGGTGCGCACCGCGCGCACGTAGCGCTGGGACGGGAAGTACAGCAGCAGATGGGTGAAGGCGCCAAGTGTCAGCGCCCAGCAGTGCGGGGAAAGGAAGGTCCCGATCACGGTGATCGTGTCGGGATAGAATGAGAGGGAAATGTTCTGCGAGATCAGCAGGGTGAACCCGACCACGAGACTCGACCAGCCGTAGAGCCGCGCGACGGGCTGACGGAAGCGGCGGATGAACACCCATGTACCGACTGCCATGAACGCAAGGCCGATAAGAATGTGCGCGAGGTAGAACAGCGGCAAACCGTACTCCGCCGTGTATATCGTGACATCGAGGTTCCGGTCATCCCTGACGATGCTGTAAACAAGCGGCTCCCCGCCGCGGCTGCGAAGGAGATAGTCGTTGGCGTCGAACTTGTCCTTGACAGGCTTGCCGTTGATGGCGGTGATCACATCTCCCACGCGCAGCCCGGCACGGTCGGAAACTCCGCCCTCCTGCACCTCCAGGATGGTCACCTTGCCATCGATGTCCGTGTACCAATTCTCATCAGTGACGATCGAGGCAAAGCGGATGATCCACACGGAGCCGAACACGATCGCGATCGCGAGGCAGGCGAGATAGAGCGCGCGCGCCAATTGTGGCCGGGTGTTGAAGAAACGAAATCCGCTCATTGCTGCGAGATTGGTTTGAATACCGCTAGTATACGGAATCCCGGAATCAATGTTGTACTCCCATCGAGTCGCGGGGAGGCTTCTAACGCCTCCGCAGATCGTCGAGATACTCTTCCTCGGCCTGCAGCAGCGCAGCCCGCGCGTGCCGGTAGCGGCCGCGATCGCGGATGGCGATCGCCCGATCGAACGCCTGAAGGGCGCCGTTGAAATCCTGCTCGTATTGAAGCGCCAGTCCGAGATCATACCAGATCACATCCGCATCATCGTGATCTTCCGCCTCGGCTGCGAGACGGCGTAAAAGTGCGGTTGCCAGATTCCATCGCCCCTCTTCGGCATAGGCGATCGCGGTTTCGAGCTCCGGGAAATCGTCCTCCACCAGAAAGGTAACCACGTCACGGTCTCGAATCGGCCGCGCGGCATCCGCGATCGTCAGTGCGATCCGCCGCGCGAGATCGTCCACGAACAGGTCCCGGGGAATATCCACGGGCTCCTTGTTTGCGGCATGTGTCTCACTCGCCGCGGAGATGGACAGCGTGTCATCGAGCAATAATGCTTCCCGGCGCAGGTCGATCAGGAAGACGCGACACATCGCCTCGGCGCGGCCCTGGCGGACAACTTTCTCGCGCGACTTCTCTCCGGGATCCTGCGAAGGGTACAGGGCGGCGTGCGCGACCTGTTCGGCCAGGCGGCTGCGTACGATAAGACACGTGAGCAGCAATTCCGCGTCATGCTGCGCTCTCCACCACCGCAGCGACTGTCGGGAGATCACGCTGCCCCCGGAGAACAGGCTCGGCACGGACTCGCCGCCGCCGACCGAATGGAGGCGGGATGCGCCGTCGGCGAGGATTGAAGGGAGGAGGCTGTCGAGACGCGCTGCGATCGCAAGCGAGAACGGTGTTGAATCCGCCGCTTCCGTCGGGGGGAGGAGAATGCCGTTTGCAGTCTGAAGATTGATGCGTGCGGGACGGGTGACCGGCACGAGAATGCTGCGTGTGCCGCAGCCTGTCGCGCCGAAGAGGAGCGCCGCAGCGGCGAGGATGGCGATCGCTGCGTTCCGTGCCATGATGATGGTCCTACCTGGCGGTTGCGAGAAAAGCTGCGTACAGGATAATTGCCGCGAGGCCGAGTACCAGGATCACGCCCAGAATGGTGAGCATGAATTGGCCCATCGTGTTGCTGCGCCCGCCAGGCGAGGCGGTCGCGGCGTCGCGGTACGACAGCGTGGTATCCTTCGCGTACTGTTCTCCGTTTTCGCTCTTCACCAGCGCACTTCCTTCGATGCCGCTCGCCGTCAGCCGCCAGCCGTTCTCGGCGAACAGCAGTTCGCCGCGATCGTGCGTCGTCACACGCAGCGCGGCTATGCCTCCGCCGGAAGCGGCGGAACCGTCTCCCGTCATGGGCGACTGCAAGGACAGCTGCGGCGCGCAGGATGTCGTGTAGAACAGCAGGGAGAGGATCAGCAGAAGTCGTCGCATGGACTAACGTCGTTGGTGTATGGGAACTGGAGGCTCCATCGTTCCGGAGCACGCCGCTCGAAGAACTGAAATCCCAATATACACCGTGGAAAAAAAAGAAGGCAGTCAAATTCGACTGCCTTCGGATTCTCATTCGTATCGACCGCTACCGCGTGATCATCAGCCTGCGCGACAGCGTCAGTGAATTCGTCGTGAGCTTGTACATGTAGATTCCCGCGGGAACCGCCCGGCCCGCGTTGTCGCGGCCGTCCCATGTCACCGAGGATCTGCCGAAGGGACGCATCTCGTTGACGAGCGTGCGGACTTCCTTGCCCAGCAGGTTGTACACTTTTATCGTTGCATTGCCGCTCGCGGTCATGCGATAGCTGATCGTCGTTCCGGTGGATTTGCTGTGGGAGAACGGGTTCGGATAATTCTGCGACAGGAGCAGTTCGCCGGCGGCAGGGATACCCGCGGCGGAGGTCGGCATCGTGGTCGCGGTGAAAGTCAGTTCCGTCTTCTCGCTGGTGTTGTCGAGATTCGTCACGAGCGCCTTGACCGTACCGGTTCCCGGTGTGGAGGGAGTGATGAACGTGATGTCGAAGGCCTCCTTGAAGCCGACGGCCATGGTTCCTTCATGGGCGGTGGAGCCGGGAGGGAAGCAATTCTCGAAAAAACAGATCTGCGTGTCCCACTCCGCGGGCAGTCCACTCCTGTCCGTGATTTCCACGCGCAGGTTGAGGACCCTTCCTGAGATATTCTCCACCTCGATCTGCACCGGAATCCAGTCAAGGGGCAATCCCGACTTCGTGGCCGAGCTTGCGGCGACGTGGTAGCTCTGTGCGAAAATGTTGCCCGAATATGTCAGAAGCAGGGCGAGGATGAGCAATGGGAAGAGAGCGGTCTCAAATCTTTTCATCGTGACTCCAATAGGCATTCATGCAGTACAATCTAGAAAATAAACAATTTCCATACAAGAAAATTCCCCGGAACCGGCCGGGGGGCATGACACTGATTGTCTAGACAGCGTACAGCGGAGAAAGTTACGGGTGAGCGATGGAATTCGCGATTTGCTCCATGGAAGCTGGAGAACGTCGAATCCCTGATGCATTTTTTCCTCAGACAACACAGCCGTTTTGATTATATTTGATAATTGATGAGAAAATGAGTGAAATGTTCGATAAACTGGAATCCATCGTTTCGCGGTTTGAAAATCTGGGGTTGGAGCTGAGCAGTCCGGAGGTCGGTGCCGATCAGGCCCTTTTCCGGAAGCTCGCCAAGGAACGCAGCCAGCTGGAACCCGTCGTCGCGGAGTACCTGCGGTACAAGCGGCTGCGGGCCGACATCGAGGGGCATCGGGACATCGTGCAGAACGAGGACGACGCGGATTTCCGGCGTCTCGCCCTCGATGAGCTGGCAGGGTTGGAATCCGAACTCGCGGCTTCCGAACAGGAGTTGAAGATCCTGCTTATCCCGAAGGATCCGAACGACAGCCGCGACGTCATCGTTGAAATTCGTTCCGGTACCGGCGGAGAGGAAGCGGCATTGTTCGCCGGTGATCTGTACCGCATGTACGCGCGCTACGCGGAGCGCAAGGGATGGCGGCAGGAACTGATTTCCGTCAGCGAAGCGGCGGCGGGAGGCATCAAGGAAGTGACCTTCAGTCTCTCCGGCGACGACGTCTACGGCACGATGAAATTCGAAAGCGGGGTCCACCGCGTGCAGCGCGTCCCGGCCACCGAGGCCAGCGGACGCGTGCACACCTCGGCCGCCTCGGTCGCGGTGCTGCCGGAAGTGGAGGACGTGGACGTGGAGATCAGCGAGGGAGATTTACGCATAGACATCTACCGATCGGGCGGCAAGGGAGGCCAGAACGTCAACAAGGTCGAAACGGCAGTGCGCATGACGCATATTCCCACCGGCATCGTGGTTTCCTGCCAGGAGGAACGATCACAGCTGAAGAACAGGCAGAAAGCGATGAAGGTGCTCCGTGCCCGTCTCTATGAGCTGAGGCTTTCGGAACAGACGGCTGAAATTTCCGCGGCGCGCCGCTCGATGGTGGGCAGCGGTGACCGGTCGGACAAGATCCGCACGTACAACTTCCCGCAGAATCGTCTGACCGATCATCGCATCGGCCTGACCGTCTACAATCTCAGCGAGGTGATCGAAGGCATGCTGGATGACGTCGTGGAACGATTGAAAATTGCAGACCGGACCGCGCGTCTCGAGGCCGGCATCCAGGGGAGGCAGGCATGACGGCAACCGTGCGGGTCGGAAATCTCGCGATCGGAGGAGGGGCACCCCTGGCGCTGCTGGCAGGACCCTGCGTCATCGAAGATCGGGACATGATCCTGCGCAGCGCGGAACGGGTCCGCGACGCGGCGGCGCGCGCGGGCATGCCCGTGGTCTTCAAGTCGTCGTTCAAAAAAGCCAATCGCACCAGCATATCCGGTTTTATCGGCATCGGGCGCGACGAGGCGCTCGCCATCCTGGAGGAAGTGCGGCGGGATATCGGCCTTCCCGTCGTCACCGACGTCCACACCGAGGACGACGTCTCCGCCGCCGCGCCGGTGGTCGACATGCTCCAGATTCCGGCGTTCCTCTGCCGGCAGACGGACCTGCTGCTCGCCGCAGGCGCGTCGGGCAAGGCAGTCAACATCAAGAAAGGACAGTTTCTTGCGCCCGAGGACATGCACCACGCCGCGGACAAGGTTGCGTCGACAGGCAACGGAAACATCCTGCTCTGTGAACGCGGCAGCAGCTTCGGGTATCACAACCTCGTCGTCGACATGCGCGGCCTGGTGATCATGCGGAATCTCGGCTACCCGGTGGTCATGGATGCGACGCACGCGGTGCAGATTCCCAGTCAGGGAAGCGTCTCGGGCGGTCGGCCCGAATTCATCTCTCCGCTCGCACGCGCGGCCGCCGCGGTCGGTATCGATGCGCTGTTCGTCGAGACCCATCCCGATCCACCCCATGCGCTCAGCGATGCGGGCAGCCAGCTGCCGCTCTCGCAGCTCGAATCACTCCTCCTCGAGGTGCGCCGCGTCGATGACGCGGTGCGCGATGGATTCCGCACGGAAATAGGTCCATGACTATCCCCTCCGTCAATGAACTCAATCCGCAGGTGGTACAACGCCTCTCCCGTGTCAAGGCTTTCCTGCTCGATGTCGACGGCGTGCTCACCGACGGCGCGGTGACGATTTCAACCAACGGCATCGAGAGCCGTGTTTTCACCATGATGGATGCGGAAAGCATCCGCGCGGCGCAGGGCATCGGCATCCACTTCGGCATCATCACCACCTACGCTTCGGATCTCGTCATCGCGCGCGCGCGCGAACTCGACATCCACGATATCTATCACGGGATGTTCGACAAGATCGACGCCTATACGGATTTCAAGACGCTCTACGAACTCCACGACGAGAATATCGCCTTCATGGGCGACGGGATTCTCGATGTGAGCGTGCTCAAGCGCGTGGGTTTTGCCGCCACTCCCGCAAACGCGCATGTCTCCGCCAAGATCGCGGCGCATTACATTTCCCGTTACCGCGGGGGATACGGAGCGGTGCGCGAAGTGCTGACCATGCTGGTCCGCGTGCATACGGGGGATGAGGACGCGCTGCCGCCGCCTACTCTGTGAACTCCTGCAGGTACCGCCTGTCCTGGATCATGAGACGCCGGACCGGTTCTCCGCCGATCAGATGAGACTCGATGATTTCAACTACATCGTCGACCGTCACTTTCCCGTACCAGACGGCATCGGGGTAGACGACCACCGTGGGACCGAATTCGCAGGCGTCGAGACAGCCCGACTTGTTGGCGCGAAACTGTGTCGACAAACCGCGCAGGCGCAGTTCCTCCTTGAATTTCTCGCGGATCTCCGTGCCGTGCCTGCGCGCGCAGCAGCCGCGCGGGTGGTCTTCCGGACGCAGGTTCTCACAGATGAAAAGATGACGTTTGTATCGAGCCATGCCTCTCCGTTTCGTGTCGTTGTGATGCGGAAACATACGGCGGCACGGCGGCGAGAGCAAACATACGGCGCGACGCACCGCGCACTGGATAAAGTTTCCCGTTGTCTTTATACTGAATCGACCACTTGAAATTCAACACAGCAGGAGAATCAGCACATGAGCCATCATCGCGAACCGGTGCATACCGACAGCGCTCCCAAGGCACTCGGTCCCTACAGCCAGGCCATCATCGCCGGGAACCTGGTCTTCGTTTCCGGCCAACTGGGTCTCGATCCGGGGACAGGGAATTTTGTGCAGGGCGGAGTCCGGGAACAGACCGACAGGGTATTGCGCAATCTGACCGCCATCCTCGAAGCGGCAGGCGCGGGTCTCGGCGACGTGACCGCATGTACCGTATTCCTCAAGGACATGAACGATTTCGCCGCGATGAACGAAGTGTACGCGACCTACTTCACCGCCACGCCTCCGAGCCGTGCGGCCATCGAGGTCGCGCGTCTTCCGAAGGACGGTCTCGTGGAGATCAGCTGCATCGCCGTAAAGGGCTGACCCGTCCCAGGTCGGAATACCATCGGTTCCCGCCGGATCTGCCAGGTGTCCGGCTGAAATAATAAACCCCGCCGCGGCGGGGTTTATCAATGGCAGGGATATCCTGTCACCAGCTTCCCTCGTCATATCGTTCGACCGTGATGCTCGAGAGGCCGGAATCGACCGAGATGTAGATCCGCTTTGCCGCGCTGTCGAAATTGCCGCTGCGGTACAGGCCATCGCCTTTGTTTTCGAAGCCGCGGATGTGCTTGGATGAAAGCGCCGATTCGGTGCGCAGCTCGCAGGCGGCGTCCGACGGAACGTACAGGTGCACGCTGGACGCGCCGGTCTCGATATTCACTTTCGACGTGTCGGCGCGGCTGCCGAGACGCAGTTCGATCGATGCGGCCCCCGCTTCAAGATCGAGGACACCGATGCGGTAGGGACGAAGATCGAAATATATTGCTGCTGCGCCCGCGTCGATATTCAGATTCCACAACGGATCGGGGTGCAGGCGCATCTTCACGTTATTCCGCATCTTGCTGCCTTTCCACGATACGGACTCATCCGCCATGTGCAGACGGAATGCGGGGACACCGTCAACCGAATCGGATTCAAGGATGTACTCCGACACGCCGCTGCGAACGCTGGCTTCGACGAATTCGGCGGTCGAATCCCCCATCTCGAATTGTCCGGCTCCGCCCTCGAACTCGAAGCGTGCCATGCCTGCCGTGCTGTCGTACGGGACAGCCAGCCGCTGTTCGGTATAGTGCCTTCCGTCGTCGTCACCGTCGACGATATGGTCGATGCTGCTGCAGCCCCGCTGTACCGCGGCGAAGATCACGACGCCGGCCAGCAGGCCGATGCCGCCGACCACGATCCACTTCGATTTCGAATCCTTGAGAAAGGCGCTGAGGCCGAGGAGCACGAGAAGCAGCGGCCAGAGTTTCCAGAGGGCATCCCAGCAGATGGCGACATTGAAGAAATTGTGAAGGATGCCGAGCAGACCGAGAATGACGAAGAGGGCTCCCCAGAATACTCTTCCTGATTTCATGATGCCACCTCCTTTTTGTCCTCATCCGCCGGTCGGGGATAGGCGTTCCACAGCATGCCCGCGCCGACGGCGATCAGCAGCACAGGCCAGAAATCGTCGAAGCCGAAGGCCGGAATGAAATTGTCGATGAGGAAAAGCATGCCGATGACGATGAGTACGATGCCGCCGATAAAGCTCCCGCGGCCGGGCTTCGTTGCCGACGGCTTCGAGGACGCGTCGAAGCTGTCGGATGCGACCTCGTCCATCGCGATCTCGCCTTCCGGTGTATTGGCGGCTACTGCGATCGCTTGCGCCGGTACGACGATCCACAGGATGACGTACGCGATGATCCCGATGCCGTTATGCAGTGTGAGTATGACGAACAGCAGGCGGATGAGGACGGGATCGATCGAGAAGTATTCCGCAAGACCGGTACAGACTCCCCCGAGCATCTTGTTTCTTGTGTTGCGATATAGCCGTTTTTCCATGACTGCACCTCCTGGGATCGTGTGTGCTCCCTGGAAATGGAGGGAGCGTTGATGTGCGTGGTGTACAGTACGGTTGCCCCCGGTCAATGTTTCGAATCACCCAATTATTCAGGGGCATCGACGGCAGGGTAGGCGGGCATGACCGGACGATCGTCGCGCCAGCCGAAGCCGTCGAGATTGTAGCTGCCCTCGTTTCCCGTGACGTATTTCTCGGGATAGTACACGCCTTCGACGCCGCGGATACTGCGGATGGTTTTCACCTTGCCGTCCACGAAGTCGATGATGATCAGGTCGCTGCTCTCACGGCGCACGCCGTTGAGCGCCAGGTCGTCGTACAGATAGTAGAGACTGATCGCGGTCTCCTCGACACGGATGCGCTGCGGTTTCTTTTCCGCGAACTGCATGCGGATGCGCTTGCCTTTCGTCTGGTCGAATCGTCCGGGAGGATAGAGCGAGTCCTGCTCGCTGGGCTTGCTGCGCGAGATGCTGAACGCGTCGCCGATCACGTCCAGCGACCGGAGGTCGCTGCCGGCGATGCGGGCGGCGATCGAGTCGCCCGTGATCTGGTTCTCGTCATACCACAGCACGGGATCGCCGTTGAGGATCATCAGGCTGTCGGAGCGGAGGAAGGCCGCGGCCTCGCAGAGCGCGGCGAGTCCGGCGCGCACGATGCGGACATTCCCCTCGGTGAGAAAACTGTTGGAGGTATCGCGCAGCGCCTCCATGCGGTCGGCGACGATGCTGAGCGTGTCGAGGTCGAGCGAATCGATCTCATCCTCGACGCGGCGCACGTATGCGGTGTCGATCTGCCAGAGGATCGGATCGCCGTAGAAGTATGTCCGTTTCAGATCCGAATAGTGCCTGACGCTGTCTGCCGTGATCAGTGCATTCTCGTCTTTGAAGCGGATATGCACATCCTCCCAGGCGACGATCAGCGCGCTGTCGCGGATGTAGTGCATGCGGTTTGACGTGATCGTTGCGGCGGTGTCCTGTATCACGACATCGCTCGCGAACTCCGCGATTTTCGAGCCCGTGCGATAGCTGCCGATGCGCGCCTCCAGCGTGAGATGTCCGTCGTTGATGTAGATGCCGTCGTTCGAGGCCGCGGTGCGCGTGTCGCCGTCGTAGGTCCCTCGCTGCGTCTTGAGGGTCAGGGTGTCCTGCGTGATCACGACGTTGCCGCTCAGCTGCGCGCTGTTGCGCGAGATGTTCTGCGTCGCCCGGTCACAGGTGATGAACACGTTGTCCTGCTGCAGCCGCACGTTGCCGACGAGTTCGCGCAGCTGCATGTCGCCGACCATGCTTCCTTCGAGTCTGTCCGCAGCGAGCACCCGCAGCAGAGAGTGATCCTGGCTCCTTGCGGCCGGTGCGCAGGCGAGCAGAAGCGCGAGGAAGGACAGCAGCAGCCGGAGCAGGGATGGAGGCGTATGCGGTATCGGACCGGTTCGGGACATGCGGGCAAAATACGGCATGCGGCCGAAACTTCCCTCGTCCGCCGCGAGAGCGGTGTTTGTTTTTCGTCGCCTCCCTGCCTAGCTTTCCTCATCCCAACCACGCAAGGACGCCCGTGCGTCTCGCCGTCATCTCCGACATACACGCGAACCTCGAAGCACTCGAAAGCGTGCTCGACGACATTGCGCGCCTGCAGGCGGATCGTATCGTCTGTCTTGGCGACATCGTCGGCTACGGTGCGGATCCGGCCACATGCCTCAGGGCCGTGCGCGAGCACGCCGATCTCTGCGTGCTGGGCAATCACGATGCCGCGATCTTCTCCGTGGCCGAGCGCGCGTTCTTCAATCCCACCGCACGGAAGGCCGTGAACTGGACGGCGGCGCAGCTCTCCGACGACGACATCGCCTATCTGCGAGGGCTTCCCTTCCGGGCATCCGTCGAGGATCTTCTGTTCGTTCATTCTGCGCCACGCGCGCCGGAGCAGTGGGAGTACATTTTCAGCGGCATGGAAGCGCGGCTCTCCGGACGGTATTTCCATGAGCGGATCTGTTTCGTCGGCCACTCGCATGTTCCCGGCATGTACCCGATCGACGCGGGTGTGCGGGCCTACGCACACGACCAGCGCTTCCTCATCAATGTCGGCAGCGTCGGCCAGCCGCGGGACGGCGACTGGCGCAGCAGCTACGGTTTTCTCGACACCGTGGCCGGCACGTACGAAAACCGGCGTCTCGAATACGACGTGGACAGTGCGGCGAGGAAAATCCGCGAACGCGGTCTGCCCCCTCGTCTCGCCGAGCGTCTCCGACTCGGGGAGTAATCGAATCGGGATAATACCGCGGTGATAATTTTCCCCGTCCCCCGGCAGTTTGCCCGCCGAAGGCGTTTCTTCATCCCCACGCTCCCGCCCATCATGGCAATACGGTCTCCAAACAGGTGAAATCAGGCGAAAATGCGCAGGTCCAGCGGGCTATCTTATTGATTTGACTCACATTCGCGGCGATGGTATATTTGCTAACTACTGCATTTTGCAGTAAACTTGAAATTTTCAGTGGGGCGTAGCCAAGCGGTAAGGCATCGGCCTTTGGAGCCGACACGCGCAGGTTCGAATCCTGCCGCCCCAGCAGCAGTTGGCTGACGATCCCAACACAGGTGCACACGCATGTTAGTTTTCAGTGGACGATCAAACCCGGTACTCGCCGAAAACATTACCGCGCATATCGGCGAGCCGCTCGGTGCATGCGAAATCAAGACCTTCTGTGACGGAGAAATCTGGGTCAAGTACCGCGAGAACATCCGAGGCCGCGACGTGTTCATCATCCAGAGCACGAATCCGCCCGCGGAGAACCTTCTCGAACTGCTGATACTGATCGATGCCGCGAAGCGGGCTTCCGCACGGCGCGTGACCGCCGTGATCCCGTATTTCGGGTACGCGCGTCAGGACCGCAAGGACCAGCCCCGTGTCGCGATCACCGCCAAGCTGGTGGCGAATCTGATTACCAGCGCGGGCGCAGACCGGGTCGTGTCGATGGATCTGCATGCGCCGCAGATCCAGGGTTTCTTCGATATCCCCTTCGATCACCTGTACTCGTCCGCGGTACTGCTGAAGTCGTACCGCGAGCAGGCGCTCGAGAATCTGTCGGTCGTCTCGCCCGATGTCGGCGGCATCAAGATGGCGCGTTCATTCGCCAAGAGGCTCAAGGCGGAGCTTGTCGTGCTCGACAAACGCCGTCCGCGGCAGAACGAGGCCGAGGTGATGAACATCATCGGGCAGGTCGAGGGCCGCAACGTCCTGCTGGTCGACGACATGATCGACACGGGCGGCACCTTCGCCAGTGCGGTGAAAGCGCTGAAAAAAGCGGGTGCGGAAAACGTGTACGGCGCCTGCACGCACGCGGTCTTTTCCGGTACAGCTCCGCAGAAGATCGGCGAGTCGGGAGTCGCGAAGATTCTCGTCACCGATACGATCCCGCTGCGCAAGGAAATGGCGGCAACCGGCCTGGTGGAAGTGCAGTCCGTTTCCAGCCTGTTCGCCGAAGCCATCAAGCGGACCCATCTGCATCAGTCCATCAGTTCGCTGTTCGATATTGACAAAGACAAACTAATGTAATCGATACACGATTTATCAGGAGTACTCCCGTGGCTGAAATCACTCTCAAAGCAAAGATCCGTGAATACAAAGGGCGCAGTGCGGCCAATGCCGCCCGCCGTTCCGGCAAGGTGCCGGGCGTGTTCTATCTCGGAAACGAGAAGAACATCCCCATCGAAGTCGAGGCGCTGGATCTGCGGCATCTGATCTACACGTCCGAGACGCATATCGTCGACCTGCGACTGAGCGACGGCAGCAGCGAAGCCGCCGTGCTGCGCGAGGTGCAGTTCGATCCCATCACGGACCGCGTCGTCCACTTCGACCTCATCGGGGTTGTGCGCGGACAGAAGATGAAGTTCGAGGTCCCTGTTATCCTGGAAGGTTCGGCCCAGGGCGTGCGCGACGGCGGCGTCCTCACGCAGACGCTGCACAAGCTCGAGGTCGAATGCCTGCCGAAGGACCTCCCGGAGCAGATCGCTGTCGACGTGACGGATCTGTTGCTGGGTGCCTCCATGCTTGTCAGCGAAATCAGCCTCCCCGGTGTCGAGATCCTCACGCATGGCGAACAGCCGATCGCGATTATCTCGCATGCGCGCGGTGAGGCGGTGTCCACGGGTGAAGCTGCACCAGCGGAAGGCGAGCCCGAGGTCATCATGAGCGGAAAGGACGAAGAGTAGGAATCCGGCGCGTCTTGCCGCTCGAATCCACCGACAACGGAATGGCCGACCGCAGCGACGAGCGTAAAAGGCTCTGCGTCGTGGGTCTGGGCAATCCCGGCGTGCGGTATTCACGGACGCGGCACAATATCGGTTTCCTCGTTGTGGACAGACTCGCGGATATGCTGAATGTTCGCGAGTCTTCGTTTGTGACGAACCGCCATCAGGCTTGCGGCCGGCACGGCGACTGGCAGGTCGTACTGTGCAAACCGTGGACGTACATGAATCTCAGCGGCCGGGCGGTCATCCAACTGATGGATCAATTCGATCTCGAACCCGGCGAGCTGCTAATCGTCCATGATGAAGTGCAGCTCCCCCTCGGACACCTGCGACTGCGGACCGGTGGGAGCGATGGAGGACATAACGGTCTGGCCTCCGTGATCATGGAGACCGGGACGGACAGGATACCGAGACTTCGCTGCGGGGTTGATTTTTCAACCTCATCTGCTGATCTTGCGGAATATGTCTTGAGCCCGTTTACGGAAGAGGAACTCCCCCATGTCGCGACGATGATCGACCGGGCGGCGAAGGCCGTCATCGCGGTAATGGATATCGGCATGCAGCGTGCGATGAACATCGTCAACACTCCACCAACAAATCATCAGGATTCATTATGACAGAATTGGGTTCACTGGGAATATGGCCGCCCCTTGCCGGCGCGGTCGGACTGGCGGTCGCCTCGATCATATATTTCTGGATCAAGCGCCAGTCGCCGGGCACGGAAGTGATGCGCGATATCGCAGAGCAGATCCACATCGGCGCCATGGCGTTCCTGAAAAGTGAATACAAGGTTCTCGCCATCTTCGTGGTCGTGGTCTTTGCGCTGCTCGCATCGTTCATCGGTCTCGACACCGCCATCGCCTTCGCTGCAGGCGGCCTGTGCTCGATTCTGGCCGGCCTGTTCGGAATGACCGCCGCGACAAGCGCCAACGTGCGCACCAGCGAAGCCGCGCGCGGTACCGGTCAGGCGCGCGCCCTGCTCGTCTCCTTCCTCGGCGGCTCCGTCATGGGTCTCTCCGTCGCCAGCCTGGGACTCCTCGGGATCGGCACCTTCTTCATTTTCTTCGGCAACTACGCGCACGCGGAAGTTCTCAGCGGATTCGCCATGGGCGCCAGTTCCATCGCACTGTTCGCACGCGTCGGCGGCGGTATCTACACGAAGGCCGCGGACGTGGGCGCGGATCTCGTCGGCAAGGTCGAAGCCGGGATTCCCGAAGACGATCCGCGCAATCCCGCGGTCATCGCCGACAACGTCGGCGACAACGTCGGTGACGTGGCGGGAATGGGCGCGGACATCTTCGAATCCTATGTCGGATCCATTATCGCCGCGATCGCCATCGCCGCATCGACGACGATGGGCATGTCGTTCATGTTCTTTCCGCTGGTCATCGCCATAATCGGACTCGCCGCATCGCTGCTCGGCATCGCGACCATCCGGATATTCGCCAACGCGAATCCCGCGGCGGCGTTGCGCTATTCGACGATAATCGCTCTCGTCCTTATGATCGTGGGAGTCCTTGCAGTGATGGGACCCCTGTCCATCGGCTTCAATTATTTCTGGCCTCTGCTTGCCGGCGCGATCGGAGGACTGTTCATCGGATTCGTGACGGAGTACTATACCGGCGGTCCCCCGGTGAAGCGCATCGCGAACGCGAGCCGTACCGGCGTGGCGACCAACATCATCTCCGGCCTTGCGGTCGGCATGGAGAGCGTCATCGTTCCGATCCTGATCATCGTCGTTGCCATCTTCGTTGCCTTCGAAACCGGCGGCATCTACGGCATTGCGATCGCCGCGGTGGGCATGCTCGCCACGGTGGGCATCACCATGTCGGTCGACGCCTATGGCCCCATCGCCGACAATGCGGGCGGGATCTCCGAAATGGCGAAACTGGGAAAGGAAGTCCGCCAGATCACGGACACGCTGGACTCGCTCGGCAACACCACCGCCGCCATGGGAAAGGGCTTCGCCATCGGATCCGCCGCGCTCACCGCGCTCGCGCTCTTCTCGGCATACTCGAGCACGATCAACATGGCGCTCGGCAAGGATGTCGAATTCGTCATCGATATTCTCGATCATACGACGGTGATCGGCCTCTTCATCGGCGGCGTGCTGCCGTTCGCCATCGCCGCGATGACCATGACCTCCGTCGGCAAGGCGGCATTCGCCATGGTGGAGGAAGTGCGCCGCCAGTTCCGCGAGATCACCGGACTCATGGAAGGCACCGCGAAACCGGACGCCGCGCGCTGCGTCGACATTTCGACGAAAGCCGCGCTGAAGGAAATGATTCTGCCCGGCCTCACCGCCGTCATCGCACCGGTGGTCGTCGGCTTCCTTCTCGGTCCCGAGGCGCTCGGCGGCATGCTCGCGGGCGCGACGGTCAGCGGCGTGCTGCTCGCATTGTTCATGGCGAACGCGGGCGGCGCATGGGATAATGCGAAGAAATGGATCGAACAGGGCAATCTCGGCGGAAAGAATTCCGACGTGCACAAGGCCACCGTCGTCGGCGATACCGTCGGCGATCCGTTCAAGGATACGTCGGGTCCCGCGATGAACATTTTGATTAAATTGATGTCCATCGTATCTTTAGTGATTGCTCCGCTTATCGCCTATCTTGCAAAGTAGCGGACGTTGTTCTTAAAAATATTCAGACCCTGCTCGGCGGCGCAGTGCGCGTCGCCGGGCCGTTTTCTATCACAGTCCAAAGGGCACTGCTTCAATGAAACGCTTCTACGAGTGCACGTTCATCGTCAACCCCGGGTTGGACGATGCGCAAATCGAATCCACGGTGAAAATGGCTGAAGACACCGTCGTCAAGAACGGCGGTGAAATCGTCAATACCGATCATCTCGGCCGCCGCCGTCTCGCCTATCCCATCGCCAAGAAACACAACGGCTTCTACGTGACGCTCGAGTTCGAGGCGGAAGGACGCATCGTCGAGAAGGTCGAGCGCTTCCTCACGCTTGACGAGAATGTCATGCGCTATCTGACCGTCATGCTTGACGCCCGAGAGCTCGAGGCCAAGCGCACCCGCGCCGCCCTGGCCCAGCAGGAGAAGGAAAAAGAGCAGGAGAGCGCCGGCGAGGAGAAGAAATCCGGCAGCGGCGTCGCGAAGGAAGAGAAAGCGGACGCGTAAGCCGTCGCCGCCCGATGCGGAGCGACGGACCGGTTTGATCGCGCTGGTATGTACATGAATCGCAAGGTAGCCTGATGGCAGAGCTGAAGATGCCCGAACTGAATTACGTTCTGATAGTGGGCAATCTGACGAAGGATCCGATTTTCCGGACAACCTCGAACAACACTCCCGTCGTGAATTTCTCCATCGCCTCGAACCGGCGGTACAGGGATCGCAACAATGCCTGGCAGGAAGACGTCTGCTACATCGGCATCGTCGCATGGAACAGGCTTGCGGAGAGCTGCCACCAGCGGCTCCACAAGGGCAGCGCGGTGCTCGTCGAGGGCGAACTGCAGACGCGGAACTGGCGCAGCGACGACGGCGGTTTTCGAAGCATCCTCGAGGTGAAGGCGCGCCGGATACAGTTCCTCAACAAGAACGGCCGCGGCAACGGACATCACGACGACGACTTCGCGTCAAGTGAATTCGGCGAGGAAGACGAACTGTTCAGCCTGTTCGACGGAAATGACGACAGTTTTTTCCGCTTCGACACCGAACGGCTTTCCGATGTCACGAAAGAATGATTTCAAACGAAAAAGAATAATTTTAACGAAATAGAAGAATATTCAACGATTCCCGACTGGAGATCATCATGAGAGTCATTTTACGCCAGAATATCGAGTCGCTCGGCAAGATGGGCGAGGTCGTCGCCGTCAAGGACGGTTACGCCCGCAACTACCTGCTGCCACGGGGGATGGCCTATGTCGCGACCAAGGGGAATACGCAGGTGCTCGAACAGGAACGCCGCAGCCTGCAGGTGAAACTCAACCGCGAACTCAAGAAAGCGGAATCAATCGCCGCCGAACTCGAGAAGCATGAAAACGCCATCACCATCGCCATGCAGGTCGGCGAGGAAGACAAGCTGTTCGGGACGGTCACCAAGGAAATGATCGCCGAGAAGCTCGTCGAAAAAGGCTTCAGCATAGACAAACGCAAAATCGAGATCGAGGAACCCATCAAGGTTCTCGGCATCTATACCGTCTCGGCCAAGCTTCATACGGATGTCACGGCCAAGATCAAGGTGTGGGTGGTTCGCCAGGAGAGCTGAGTCCCGCGGTCGCAACCGCGATTGTTCGGAAAAATGCCCTTGTCCCCTACATGGGGACATTCTATATTTAATAAAATCTGACCTTTACGAGCCCAGGCGGAACAATGACAACAACAGTTGAAACGGCGGACGGACGTAAGACCAAGGTCGTGCAGTATGTCGAGGTAGAGGACGTCACCATCCGCTTCGCGGGTGATTCCGGCGATGGCATGCAGCTCACCGGGACACAGTTCACGACTACAACTGCACAAATCGGGAACGATCTCAGCACCTTCCCCGACTACCCGTCGGAGATCCGCGCTCCATCAGGAACGCTCTATGGTGTCTCTGGATTCCAGGTCCATTTCAGCAGTCGCGCCATCCATACACCGGGCGACCGCTTCGACATGCTGGTTGCGATGAATCCTGCCGCGCTGAAAGTGAATCTCAAGCAGCTTCACGAAGGCGGCAGCATCATCGTGAATACTGATGCCTTCGACGCGAAGAATCTGAAGCTCGCGAAGTACGAGACCAACCCGCTCGAGGACGATTCTCTCCGCAGCTATAAAGTGTATCCCGTGCCGATCACCTCGATGACTACCAGGGCGCTCGCGGAGACGGGATTGAGCCCCAAGGACATGGCGCGCTCGAAAAATTTCTTCGCGCTCGGCCTGCTCTACTGGATGTACAACCGTCCGATGGAGGTGACGCTCGAGTGGATCAAGGAGAAATTCGGGAAGAATCCGCAGGTCGCCAAGGCCAACGAACTCGCGCTGAAAGCCGGCTACAGCCTCGGTAGCATGACCGAGGTGTTCAGCATTCAATACAATGTCCATCCCGCAACACTCCCCGCCGGAACGTACCGCAACGTGACGGGAAACGAGGCCACTGCTCTCGGCATGGTTGCTGCCTGTCTCAAGTCGGGACTCCCCGGTTTTCTCGGCAGCTATCCGATCACTCCGGCAACGGAGATCCTGCAGGAACTGTCGCGCCGGAAGAATTTCGGCTTCAAGACCTTCCAGGCCGAGGACGAAATCGCGGGCGTCTGTACCGCGATCGGCGCGTCCTTCGGCGGCTCGCTGGCCTTCACCACGACCAGCGGTCCCGGCCTCGCGCTAAAGACCGAGGCCATCGGACTCGCATTGATGCTGGAACTTCCGCTGGTCATCATCGACGTGCAGCGCGGCGGTCCTTCCACCGGTCTGCCCACCAAGCCGGAACAGTCCGATCTCTTCCAGGCGATGTTCGGGCGGAACGGTGAAGCGCCGGTTCCCATCATCGCGGCGGGCTCGCCGGCAGGCTGCTTCTTCGCGGCGTTCGACGCAGCGCGCATCGCGCTCAAGTACATGACACCGGTCATTCTCCTGACCGACGGCTACCTGGCCACCGGATCGGAGCCCTGGCTGCTTCCGAATGTCGAGGATCTTCCCGACATCTCCGTTCCCTTCGCGACGGATCCGGCAAACTTCAAACCCTACGAGCGAAACGAGCATCTCTCGCGCCCGTGGGCCGTTCCCGGCATGGCCGGTTTCGAACACCGCATCGGCGGACTCGAGAAGCAGCATATCACCGGGAATGTCTCGCATGAACCTTTGAACCATCAATTCATGGTGGAAATGCGCGCGAAGAAGGTCGCCGGTATCGCCGAGGACATCGAAGAGCAGAAGGTGTTCGGTCCCTCTGAAGGCGATCTCGCGATCGTGGGATGGGGCGGCAGCTACGGCGCCATCCGCACCGCGGTGGAGCGTCTGCAGGAAGAGAACAAAGCAGTCGCGCATATCCACATCAGGCATCTCAATCCCTTCCCGAAAAATCTCGGTGCACTGCTGGGCCGCTACAAGCAGCTGCTCGTTCCGGAAATGAATCTCGGCCAGCTGGCCTTCCTGCTGCGCGCGAACTATCGCGTCGATCCGATCTCGTTCCCGAAAGTGCAGGGAATACCCTTCACGCCGAGCGAGGTCGAGCAGAAGGCAAACGAAATTCTGAACACGTTGTAAAGGCGAGGAAACCATGAGCAACGAAGATAAAAACATGACGGCCGCGGATCCGATCAAGGTACTCACGGCGAAAGACCTCGCCTCCGATCAGGACGTGCGCTGGTGTCCGGGGTGCGGCGATTATTCCATGCTCTCGCAGCTGCAGCGTGTCCTGCCCGAGACCGGTGTCAGGAAGGAAGACATCGCCGTCGTGGCAGGCATCGGCTGCTCGAGCCGCTTCCCGTACTACATGAGCACATATGGATTCCATGGCATTCACGGCCGCGCGCTGGCCATCGCCTCCGGACTCAAGGTCTCGCATCCGAACCTGTCGATATGGGTCACCACGGGCGACGGCGATTGCCTGTCCATCGGCGGCAACCATTTCATCCATGCCCTGCGGCGCAACGTCGACCTCAACGTCATGATGTTCAACAACCAGATCTACGCGCTGACGAAAGGCCAGTATTCCCCGACGTCCCTGCATGGACAGAAGACCAAGACCAGTCCCAACGGCGTGATCGATCATCCCTTCAATCCCGTGCTCATCGCGCTGGGAGCGGAAGGCACCTTCGTGGCGCGATCGATGGACCGCGACCCGAAGCATCTCAAGGACATAATGCTCGCCATGCATCACCACAAGGGCACGTCGTTCATCGATGTGCTGCAGAACTGCGTGATCTTCAATGACGGCGCGTTCGACCTCTACACGAACAAGGAAACGCGCGACGACAATGTCGTTTACCTCGAGCACGGCAAGCCGCTCGTGTTCGGGAAGGAGCGCGAGAAGGGCATCCGCCTCGACGGCTTCCGCACGCAGGTGGTGTCGCTGAAGGATTACAGTGAGAACGATCTGATTATCCATGATTCGAAGTCGAAGGAACTTGCCTTCATCCTCGCGCACATGAACGACCAGCCGGGTCTCCCTCTGCCGGTCGGCATCTTCCTCGATATCGAGCGCCCGACCTACGAGGCTGAACTCACCGAGCAGGTGCAGAGCTCGATCAAGAAGCTTGGTGCAGGGACGCTCGAATCACTGCTGTACGACGGTCAGACCTGGGTGATCGAGAACGGCAACGGCAACTGATGCCGAATGAATCCGCAGTGACCTCTGAAATGAAAACCCCGCCGGCCGGCGGGGTTTTTTTATGTATGACTTTTGCATCATCCGTCGTGTCGTGAGAGAATCAACGCAATACCAGAAGCTTTCTCGAGGCGATTCCCGAGTGTGATCGCGCCTGGATGAAATAAGTGCCTGGACTGTGTATCAGTTCGGATGGAATGACAAACGCATGGGTACCAGGGACTACCTCCGCATCGAGCACGACTCCCATGTGTCTCCCGAGATTGTCAAAAATATCGATACGAAGATGATTCGCGGTTGATGCACTGAGCGTAATTTCAGCGAAATCTCCGGTGTGCAGAGGGTTGGGGTATACATCTCCCAGCTGAAAATCGGTTGCGGTTGTAACGTCAGTCATGTTTGTTGTCACGCTGCAATCCATAGGTGTTGCCGCAATCGCATCGAGCGTACACGCTATTGTATCCACACCATCGACGGCGACAATCGCCCATTGTGCCGGGGCGACAGGGTCGCCACTCGCCAGGGTCATCATGAATCCAAGCGGGTAGGCGCTTGGGCGTGAGTCGAGAAAGTCCCTGACAGCCATCGACTGCCATATAAGTGCAGCACTGTCGGAATCCAACCACATCCCTTCATGAAGGCTGGCGTACGCGATCTCCGCGCCATCCGGCCAGGCTTGTGCACCGATCTCGCCAATCATCGTTCCCATCACATCATTGTCGACAGCAAGCCCGGAGACCAGCTGCTGATCCGAGGGCGAGAGAAACACGTACATCCACATCTCCGCCTTCCCGCTTTTGCTATCCAGGGTAACAGGCATGCCGCCGACGCTGTAGAGGGCCATAATCATGTAGAGGCGGGAATCATCGCCATGCTTCGACACGACATCGGTGCGTACCGCATCATAATGCTGCCGGGCTGTGAGCATGCCTGATTGACCTGCAGCGGTGCCACCGATGAGGACGA